>DTUW01000065.1 GCA_012963895.1 Campylobacterales bacterium
CAAAGTTAGTTTATAAATTTAAGTTTTCCAGTCTGAAATATATATCTATATCAAATATGTAAGAGATGATTAAGAAATTCAAAATTTATCTATTTCAAATATTTTCGATAGAATTCAAACGGATTTAGTTTATCCTTCACTCTACTTAGGTAACTGCTGTCTAAATTTCCTATATATTAAAGGTTTGATATTCTATGAGTGATATTCAAGAAGTGAAAAATCAAGAAGAGACAACCAAAGAGAAAGAGAAACAAAGTCGTAAGAAAAATAGAACTCATGTTCCAGCAAGCGGATACAACTTAGAAGAGTTACGAAAATTACCAATTATTGAACTGATAAAGATAGCGACTAATTTGGCTATTGAAAATCCAAACGACCTAAAAAGAAATGACCTAATCTTTGAAATTCTTAAAGCACAAGTTAAAAAAGGTGGTTTTATTCTTTTTACCGGTATGTTGGAAATTGTAACCGATGGCTATGGGTTTATCCGCTCAATAGATAAAGATTTGTCTGATAGTGTCCATGATGCTTATGTGTCAAATACCCAAATTCGTAGGTTTGCCCTTAGAAATGGTGACATTGTTACAGGACAGGTTAGACCTCCAAAAGAGCAAGAGAGATATTATGCTCTCCTCAAAATAGAGGCGATAAATTATAGACCGGTTGCAGAAAACAGAAAAAGACCACTTTTTGAAAACCTTACTCCTATATTTCCCCTTGAACAACTAAAATTAGAATATAACTCGATGAAATTGACCGGGAGAGTTTTAGACCTCTTTTCTCCTATTGGTAAAGGACAACGGGGACTAATTGTAGCTTCTCCAAAGAATGGAAAAACTGAACTTTTAAAAGAGTTAGCTCACGGAATTACCTACAACCACCCAGAGGTAAAATTGATAGTTCTTCTTATCGATGAACGACCAGAAGAGGTTACAGATATGGAGAGGTCGATAAAAGGAGAGGTTTATAGTTCCACTTTCGATAAACCAGCTAAGAACCATATTAAGGTGGCTGAACTGGTTTTAGAACGGGCTAAAAGAGAGGTTGAAGCTGGTGGAGATGTGATAATTCTCCTAGATAGTATTACCAGACTTGCAAGAGCTTACAATACAGTTACCCCTGCAAGTGGAAAAGTTCTATCCGGTGGAGTTGATGCAAATGCTCTCCATAAACCTAAACGGTTCTTTGGTGCTGCTCGGAATATTGAAAATGGAGGTAGTCTAACTATTATTGCCACCGCTCTAATAGAGACCGGTAGTCGCATGGACGATGTGATATTTGAAGAGTTCAAAGGAACTGGAAATTCTGAAATTGTCCTCTCTCGCTCCATTGCTGAAAGGAGAGTTTTTCCAGCTATCGACCTGCTCCGTTCGGGAACTCGAAAAGAGGAGTTGCTATTAGGAAAAGAGACCCTCCAAAAAGTTTGGGCTTTAAGGAGTGTCCTTCATGAGATTGATGATGAAGTTGAAGCCCTCAAATTTCTATATGGAAAGATATTAGCTACTGAAACTAATGAAGAGTTCTTAGAGAATATACAACAAGAGTAAAAAGTGTGAGGATATTTGTCTCTCTCCTCTTCTCTCTCCTAATATCCAATTGTAGTAACAATATCTATCAGATACGAAACTCCTACCTCATCACCATCAAATCTCCAAAATTGAAATATTCCGATATTGGACTAATTGAAAAGTCCCAAAGTAGTATCTTAGTCCATATCTTTTCACTCGGAAAAGAGATTTTGAGGTTGGAGATTGGAGAGTATATCTCCATCAATAGAAGTATCCCCATTCCTCTATCTCTCTTCAATTCCAAATATCTAAGTTCTGAATATCCCCCCGCTCTTTTGAAAAATATCTTTTCGGGTAATCCTATCTTTCAAGGTAAAAATATAGTCCATCTCCAAAATAGCTTTATCCAAGAGTTCGACCATATCAAATATAGAGTTTCCCAAAGTGAAATCTATTTCAGAGACTCGAAAAATAGAATTCTAATTAGGCTTAGGAGGGTTTGACCTCCTCTATCTCTATCTGGTTGTGTAGGACATATATCAGATAGCCCGATACCTTTCTGTCCTTTGTATTTGTCTCTGATACTATTCTCATGTAGTTGCTTACCTGTTCGATATATTTCTGGTGTAGTTCTCTATTTTTTCCAGACTTGAAATCGCAAACCACCACCTCATCACTCTTATGAATTAGTAAATCTATATAGAACTGCTTTCCATTGTATATATACCCAACCTCTTTGGAGATAGAGCCGTTTTCTAATATCTCTTGAAACTTAGGAAAGTTGATGAGGTTGAGAATTCTATTTCTAATATCGGAGGTATCCACCAAAGGGAATCTATTTCCGATATTGTTGATAGCAATTTCAAGAGATGAAATATCGAAACTATCCATCATCTCGATGGTAGCATGTAGTCCTGTTCCAAATTCTATCCTTTGAAGACTATCCCACTCTCTATCTATATCGAACTCCTCCATCTCCTCCTTTTCGGTGGTAGCCCTTTCGTTCTGGTATCCGTAGTGTCTCTTTTGAAAATCCAATCTATACTCTTTTGGTGTGGGGGATTCGGAAATGGTTTCTATCTCTTGAATTAGGTTTCCTCTTTGGGGAGTTGAAGCTATTCCGAGTTCCGATAGGGTTGAGTTCTTTTTCAGTTTGAATATAGATAGAGTCCGTTTCGCTCTTGTGAAGGCGACATATATACGATTTGTATCGTCCCTTTTTTCCAATTCTCTCTCCGCCTCTTGAAGTTGTTGAGATGCCAACCCTTTCCACCCTATCTCTTCTACTTCCAAATCTTCTCCATATCTCAATAGCAATTTAGAAGTTCTACCCCGTTGGGATTTGGGGAAGTCTGCAAATATGACATGGTCGAACTCCAACCCTTTCGACTTATGGATAGTCATCACTCTAATACCGTTCTGGTTTGTGTTGGTGGTGCTTTGACTAATTAGGTGGTAGTTGTGGATAAATTCATCTATATCTCGAAATTTGGAGATGGTCTCCAAAAATTGGAGAGTGTTCGGGTCTGAAATTTGGAAATGGTGGATAATTCTTGTAACCATCTCATAGAGAGATAGATTTTCCAATTTCACATCTAAATAGTAGTTCTCTTTTGGGTCTATCCCGATTAGTGTTTGAAAGTGTTTCAGGTAGAAATCTGCATGTTTTTCTTTGATGTAATAGATATATTTCAAAAGATAGATAATAGCTTGAACCTTAGGATATTGGATTAGGGGGAGGTTGCTTTCATGTATTACTTCTATCCCTCTATTCTGTAACTCTCTACGAACCTTATCCACCTCTCTATTGGTCGATACCAGAATAGCGATGGAGCTTGGAGAAGCTCCGCATAGAAATAGTTCTATTGCCCTTTCAACACTTGCCAATATGGTATTATCCACCTCATCGAAACAGATATACCCCCCTTTCTGCTCTTCTTTTCCAATTTTTTGGGAAGTTCCAAAAACACTATTTACATACTGAACGATAGCCTCTTTTGAACGATAATTTTTGGATAGGGTATCTTTCGAAATTTGAGAATATTTGGACTGCAAATAGTCGAAAAGTTGGCTAAACCCTCCACGAAATCGATATAGAGACTGCTTTTTATCTCCAACATAGAAAAAAGTTTTATCCTCGCTACTACCCCCCGATAGAATATCATCTATTAGAGGTTCTAATATTTTCCACTGAACTATTGAGGTATCTTGAAACTCATCTATTAGGAGGTGTTCTATTTTGGAATCTATTCGGAAATAGATGAAATCTATATCTATCTGTTCTTTTATTAGAAAATGGTCTATATCATCAAATGATAGTCTCTTCTCCAACTTTACAAACTTTTCACGAATTTCTATATAGAAGCGAAATAGGTTGAGAAGAGATTTTATGATGAGGTTGGATTTTTTTTGGAGATAGATATTGATATATTCTTTCAATATCTGAAAAGAGTTTTCCACCTCATCGCTATTCTCAATTTCTCTAAGGGGTTTTGCAAAAAATCTGAATTGGGATAGACAATCCTTCTCTATCCAACTCTTCTCTAAGAGTTCTTCAAGATTTGAAAATTCCAAATTTTTTCTACCACTATTGGATAGCTTGTCATACTTCAAAATAGAGGAGGCTATATATTGTCCATGTTCCAATATTTCACTCTCCAACTCCTCTATAACCTCAACCCCTATCTCAACCTCTTGATACTTTTTAGCTATTTTTCTAATAGATACCTCATTGGGATAGAGATAGTGGAGATGTTCCAGAACCCTATCAAGTTTGGTATTTGAGAGTTTCTCAATTTGGAACATTTCAGATAGGTATTTGGAGCTATATAGATGTTTGTAAAAATAGTTTTGGAATTTCCTAATATCTATCTCATCTACTATCTGATAATTGGGTAGGATATTGAAGTGGTGGGCAAATTTTCGCAATATAGTATTAGCAAAGCTATCGATAGTAGAGATATTTATTGTAGAGATGTTCATCTCTGATAACCCCTGTTTAGCTCTCTCTACAACCTCATCATCAGAGAGATTTAATTCCTTCTGAACTTCTCTAACCTCTTTTGATTGGAGGGGAGAATTTAGAGCTACTAATATTCTCTCTAACATCTCCTTAGTAGCTTTACGAGTAAAAGTAATAGCAAGTATCTTTTTTGGAGAGACCCCTAGAAATAGGAGATATATATATCTCGACACCAGTGAAAATGTCTTTCCGCTCCCTGCATTTGCCTCTAATGCTAAATATCTTTTGAACATTGACAACCTTATAAATAACTGAAATTAAGTAATTTTTAATTTACATCGGATACTATTCGTCCGCTCCATATATTAATATAAAAGGTTATGGATAGATGAAAAAATTTACAAAGAGTATTAAACTCGATGAGGTTGAGAGAGAGTGGCATGTGATAGATGCTACCGACATGGTATTTGGACGATTGATTACTAAGGTGGCTACTCTATTGCGAGGAAAACATAAGCCATATTTTACTCCGCATGTCGATTGTGGAGATTTCGTGGTTATTATCAATGCTTCAAAAGTGAAGTTCAATGGTAATAATAAGTTGAGTGATAAGAAATATCATCGCCATTCTGGATACTTTGGTAGTGTCAAAAGTGAAACACTAGAAAAACTATTGGAAAAAAATCCAGAGAAACTATATAAATTAGCTACTCGCGGAATGCTACCTAAGAACAAACTAGGTAGAAAGATGTTGAAAAAACTTAAAGTTTATCGCGGTTCTGAACACCCTCACACTGCACAAGTAAATCGCAAAAAGTAAGGAATATAGAAGATGAGAAGAGTATATGCAACTGGAAAAAGAAAAACATCAGTAGCTAAGGTTTGGCTACAACCTGGTAGCGGGAAGATTACTATAAACGGTATGTCTCTTGATGCTTGGCTTGGTGGTTTAGAAGCTAAGAAAAAGAGAGTTTTACAACCTCTACATATTACTGAGCAAATTACATCGGTTGATATTACCGCAAAAGTTCGCGGAGGTGGTATATCTGGACAGGCTGATGCTGTTCGACACGGAATAGCTAAGGCTCTCAATATCTACGATAACGAATTTAGAAAACTTCTCAAACCTGCTGGATTGCTAACCAGAGATAGTAGAGTGGTTGAGAGAAAGAAATACGGGAAAAAGAAAGCGAGAAGAAGTCCTCAATTCTCAAAAAGATAGTTCCTATCTTCGAACAGGGGGGGATATATTCCCTCCTACCTCAAATACCCTATTTTCTCTTTTCTACCAAACATTATCAAAATATCATCTTTCAAAAATTGGAACTCTTTTGGTGGGTTGAAATGAAATTTCCCATCTCTTAAAACTCCAAACAACACCATTTGGAACTTTCCAAATTCCACCTCATCAACTCTCCTATTTTCTAAGAAGCTATTAGGTAAAACTTTTATCTCCTCCACAACTATATCGCTTTCTCTAAATATTATATGTTCAATAGCTTTGAAGACTTTTGGATATTTGATATAGGTAGTTACCATTTTGGAAAATATGTGGTTGGGGTAAATAACTTTTGTAACTCCTGCAAGGTAGAACTTTTTTCTATTGGTATTCTGTTCAATGAGAGAAAAGATAGTTATATCTCTATTTAGGCTACGAGCGGTTAGAACTGTATTGAGATTTTTTATCTCATTGTCAAATAGAGAGACAACCCGAATAACATTTTTACGAATACCTATACTCTCTAAAAATTTACTATCTCCAATCTCTCCACGAATTGCCAATATTTTTCGACTAATAGCCTCCTCGTTCTCTTTTTCAGTTTCACAAATAATAACGGGTCTTTCTCCGTTGCTTTTCAATTGTCTATATAGTGAGATAGCTATCGAGTTGTATCCAAATATTAGGGTTGTATTCTTCAACTTATTTATCTTATCCCTCAATTTCTCCTCTCTAAGTTCAATTATCTTATCACTAAATGCAGATGTGATAATAGAGGTTGCGAAAGAGACAAAGGCGATACCCGACAATATCAGAAATAGAGTAACTACCCTCCCCTCAGATGATACAGGTGAAATATCTCCATATCCGAGAGATGCAATGGTTACATATGACCAGTAGATAGCATCAAAAAGAGAGTTGATATTGTCATTTAGGCGAATTTCAAAAATATACATTGCAATAGAGGAGATAAGGATTACAAAACCAAAAAGCATAAAGAGGGCGAATAGCTCAAATTTCTTATCATCAATGACAGTTAAAAACTTATTTATACTCTTTGTATATCTGAATAGTTTGAATAGACGAAATACCAAAAATATTCGTAAAAATCTCAAAGCTCGGAGGTCTGGAAGAATTGCCAATAGGTCTATTATTGCCAATGGAGTTCTCATGTATTCAAATTTCAATTTTGCAATATCTCTAACTATTGCAAATAGGGGCAGGGGCTTTTTCAAAAATTTACTTTTGTAATAGTGTTCTAAGACTATTTTATGAACATCTCCATATATCCAAACTCTTGCAAAATATTCAGTTACAAAGACAATTAGAATCAACTCCTCTAAGAAAACAAAATCTTTGGAGAGGGTAGCCGAGTTATAGACAAGTAGAAATATACTAGTGATGACTAAGACTATCATTACATAGTCAAATATTTTTTTATATATCCAATTGTCATCTGTTAGAAGTCGTCTAACTTGTTGTTTGAATTCTAGATAGTGTTTGGAGTTTGAGAGGAAAAGGGCAATAAGCACTACTATTTTTGCCAAACTATATCCCTTTTAGTAGTTTATATCCGGTATCTTTCAATTCTATACTTTTATTGTTATCTAATATGTATGGAGTAATAATAATCACTAACTCCTCATTGATTGTAGAAACATGTTTAGAACGGAAAAATGAACCTATAATAGGAACATATCCCAAAATAGGCACTGTATCATCTTCAACAGTCTTAGACTTCGTAATCAACCCTCCTAGAATAATTTTTTTTCCACTTTCTGTTGTAATTACAGATGATAGCTGTTTTTTCGTCAAATCAGGAGGAATGGAACGAGTGCTATTCGGTGTAAGAGTTTTAGTGGTCTGACTAATAGATGGATTTATACTAAGTGTCACTTTTTTATCATTTGATATATCAGCTGTAATATCCAGAAGAATACCAGCAAATACAGACTCTATTTTTGTGGAATTTAGGGTATTAGAGTTGCCCGATGAGGTATCTTTTATTTGAGTCTCTTCGATTGAATAGAAATACTCATTTCCAACAGAGATTAGAGCCGGTTGATTATTGAGTGCAACTATTTTTGGGTTTGAAATAGATACTACTTTTCCATGTTTTCTGAGAAATTGGAGTATCTGATTTATAGATGCAGTCGTAATTAGTCCAGATGAAGCCTCTTGAATATATGTAGTTCTATCGTGTGATATATCATTGTAGAAACTCTCCCAATCTATACCAGTTGTACTATCTTGATTTAGAGATATACTAAAAATATTGACATCAATTAATACTTGTCTTTTTAGCTTCTCTTCCAATATATCCAAATATTTTTTTACTCTTTTAAGCTGTCTATATGTTCCGGAAACAGTGATTAGTCCAGCTTTACTATTTATAATAGGCTCATTTGCTATATATTTATCCTCAGGTCTGTTGAGAATTGAATATATCTCCTCTTTCAAGTCTTGCCAAAAATTTTCAAATTTCGTTTTTGTCTCTCCTGATG
>DTUW01000066.1 GCA_012963895.1 Campylobacterales bacterium
TTCCAGAAAGCTATTAGAAATAGGAAAAAGAAGTTTGGAATATGGAGAAAGGTATATCTCATGAAAAAGATATGGCAAAAAGAATGGTTTGGTATAAAGTTTAGTGAATTTACAGAATTAGATAGCAATAAGATTGCTAGTCCGGAGTTTTATGAAAAGTTCTACAATGTTTTTTATGAGAGATACTCATCATATGAGGATTTACCTCTTTCATACAAAAAAAGTAAAATTGAAACAGCCAAAGATATTTTAAAACTCTCTGAAACATATGACCGAATATTATCAATAGGTGCTGGCAATGGCATTATCGAATATTACATATTGCAAAATAGTAATAAGAAGATTACCGCTCTTGAACCTTCTGATAATTCAAGGTGGTTGAAAAATATAGATGATATAGATTTTATTTCCGGTTTCTTTCCTGATGCAGTTATGGACAAGGAAAAGTTTTCGTTTGGATATTGCAGTAATATAGACTATGTTTTTAATGATGAAGAATATAGGCAGTTTTTGAAGTCTATTTACCAATATGGATTTGAGGAATTCTATTTAGTTGAGATAGTTTCTCCTACCAATAGTTTTAAATACTATCTCAAAGAACTTTTATCCTATGTTGGACTGTATCAAAAAGGTCAATTATGGGGATATTTAAGAGAGATAAAAGAGCATATAAATATTGCAAAAAGTGTTGGATTTTCAGAAATAAAACATGGCAAACATCAAAATGGACACTCTTGGATACAACTAAAAAGGTAGTTTAATGAAAAAAATCAGACTTTCAAAATCTTCTATCTCTCAAAAAGAAAAAGAGGCAGTTTTAGAAGTTCTAGATAAAGAATTTCTAGGAATGGGGGAAGAGGTTCAAAAATTTGAAAAGAAAATCCAAAAATATTTAGATACTGATAGAGATGTGGTGTGTGTCAATACTGGAACTTCTGCCCTCCATATAGCCTTAGAAGGGTTAGGACTAGGCGAAGGTGATGAGGTGCTGGTTCCAACGATTACCTATGTTGCCTCTTTTCAAGCTGTATCAGCTACCGGAGCTACTCCTGTTCCTTGTGAAATAGATCCAAACACCCTTTTTATAGATGTTGAAGATGCTAAAAATCGAATTACTCCAAATACAAAAGCTATTATGGCAGTCCATTATGCTAGTTCTTCAAAAGGGATAGAGGAGATATGTAGATTAGCTGAAAAGTTCAATCTTAGAGTTATAGAAGATGCAGCCCAAGCCTTTGGCTGTTTTCGAAATGGTAAGATGGTGGGGGCTATCGGTGATATAGTCTGTTTTAGTTTCGATGGAATTAAAAATATCACTTCTGGCGAAGGCGGAGCGGTTGTATCGTCTGATAAAAAACTTATTCAAAAAATTAGAGATATTCGCCTCTTGGGAGTTGAAAAAGACTCAGAAAAGAGGTATCAAGGTCAAAGAAGTTGGGATTTTGATGTTAAACATCAAGGATATAGATACCATATGAGTAATATTATGGCAGCAATAGGCATTGCTCAACTCGATAGATTGGAACAGTTTAAAGAGAAACGACAAGAGATAGCTAAAAGATATATAGAGCAACTTTCAGATATAGATGAGGTGGAATTTTTGGATTTTGACTATGAAAATATTATTCCCCATATTTTTGTAATTAAAACTCAACAGAGAGACCAACTACGAGAATATTTGCTAAAACACAATATAGAGGTAGGTATCCATTACAAACCCAACCATTTGCTAACTAAATACAACTTAGGATACTCCTTACCTATTGCTGAAAAGGTGTATGAAAAGATACTTACCCTACCTTGCCATTTCGATTTGAGCAAAGATGAGCAACAATTTATTATTAACACTATCAAAAATTTTTATCGAGGTTCTGAATGATAGATTTTGGTTCAAATTTGAAAAGTCTTATAGAGAATGGATTAGGTGTAAAAGTCGTTCCAACCCAAATTGTCCAAATTGGAGATAATAGAGTAAGTCTCCAACTCAATGGACATAGTGAAGAGATTGAAGCTATCTTAG
>DTUW01000067.1:0-10193 GCA_012963895.1 Campylobacterales bacterium
CTTCAAGTAGAACATGGTTGGAATCTACGATAATCTCTTTTGTTTCGCTGATATTGGCTTTCGATTCTCGGAGTTTTAGAGAAGTGTTTTTTGCATTTTCAGCAATAGCATTTATCGTAGTGTTTTCTACTTTTATTCGTGAGGCGATAGTATTACTCAATTTATCCACATTTTCAGCTATCTCTATATTGTGGTCTGCTAAATCTTTTACATCGTTTATAAGGTCTTGAATTCGAGCAATGAAGAAGTTGATATTTTCGCTTACCTCTCCAAACTCATCTTTTGAAAGAATATCGAGTCTCTTAGTGAGGTCTCCTTCACCTCTGGAAATATTTTCAGTTGTATCCAAGATACTTTGGAGAGGGGCAGACATAAATTTATCGATAAAGAAAAATATCATAGCAGCAACTACAAGTAAAGAAATAAGACTAACAGATATTATTACCCTAATAATACCCTCAGCCTCTTCGGTCGCCTCTGATTTTGCAATTTCTCCAGCAATAGCCCATCGAGTTCCAAGAACATCAATAGGACTATATACAATAATAGTATCATTTCCGATATAGTTAGTATGCTCCCCAGTTCCACTCATTCCAGTAAGAGCTTCTTTGATATATTCGTTTTCCATTTCATAAAGCAATATAGTAGTTCCACCCCGTTTCACAACTTTATCTCTAATCTGGTCTTTGAATCTCAATTCAGTTCTGAGGCGATAATCTTGACCAACTATATATACCTCTTCTGTTGGACTATCTATTCCCTCTTTCAGAATATCACTAATTTTGCCCAGAGGAAGTTGGAAAATTAGAGAACCTGCCACCTTTCCATTGATATATATAGGACTTGCAATAAATCCTGCTGGGGCATTGTAGGAAGGTTCATAGAAATCTATATCTTCAAAGACCATCTCACCTTTTTTAAGTTTCAAACTCTTGAAATAGGCTCGACCAAGAGCCGACATCTTATATACATCTCTTCTTAAATTAGTTGCAAAATCCTTCTCTTTATATGTTGTGTAGACTATATCCCCCTCCGTATTTATAAGGAATATATCGTATAGGTCGAAATTAGCGAGGAGGGTATTAAAAGTGTCGTGATATTTGTGATGAACTTTCATATATGAGACATCGCCATATTTAGAATCGAAAAGCAACTTATTTTTCTCTCCAATAGGGTTTGGGTTGTCTAAAATAAATAGCTTTTGAGCTATCTTTCCGTCGAGGTTTGAAGGCAGATATTGGTTAGTGAGTTTCCGGGCGGGAGCATCTTCAATATTGTAATTTACTTTGTCCAGATATTCCTTATCATAGTGTTCTATTAGCTTATTTTCCAACTCTTTTCTATCAACTTTCACCTCATCGGATAACTTATAAAAAGCTTTTGAAAAAGCGACAAGAGATTCCTCAGCCAAATCACTACCTGCAACAGATTTCAATAGATTGCCGTAATCCTCTAATTTTTTATGGACAATATTTGCTTTGTCATTTACAAAAGTTAATAAATTCTTTTTTGTCTCTTCTACAAGAGCCTGATTGAAGTTCTGGACAGCTGACCAAGTTATAGCAAAAGTAGCTAAGACTATAAATAGCAGAGAAAGCCCAATAACCTTAGTTTTAACCGACATATAGAAACCCTTTCATTTTTGGAAAATTTGATTTAATAATATCACATATAGATAGGAAATTTTGAGCATGTATCAATTTCAGAATATAGCACATTTCGGATATAGCACATTTCGAAAAATGGGATTTTAAACCAAAAACTACTAAAATAGGAGACAAAATATAGAAGGAGTGCCTATGAATCAAAACCATAGAGGTAAAAGGGTTGGAATAGTTGGAGCTGGAAATGTGGGTTCAACTGTTGCATATAGCTTAGCTGTTAGAGGGGTATGCCACGAGATAATATTAAGAGATAATAAGGTAGATGTGGCAAAAGGTAAAGCCCTTGATATGTCCCAAGCAGCCCAAGCAATTAGAAGCCATACAATTGTCAAAGTGGCTGAAACTATGGAGGAGTTGCGAGATTGTGATATAGTAGTTATTACTGCTGGTAGCCCGAGATTACCGGGAATGAGTAGAGATGATTTACTGCTTACCAATGCAAAAATTATGAAAGAGGTTGTAACGGGGGTAAAAGAGTATTCCCCTAATGCAATAATTATTGTTGTCTCCAATCCTCTTGATGCTATGGTCTATGTGGCTGCAAAAGTTAGCGGATTTCCTACAAATAGAGTTATTGGAATGGCTGGTATTCTTGATAGTGCCAGAATGGCTCACTTTATCTATGAAGAGTTGGGATATGGAGCTGGACAAATTCGGGCATCTGTAATGGGGGGACACGGAGATGACATGGTTCCTCTACCTCGATACTCAACAGTTGCAGGTGTTCCTTTAACTGATGTGCTTCCACAGGAGAAGATTGATGCTATTGTTGAACGGACTAGAAACGGAGGGGCTGAAATCGTTTCTCTTTTGAAAAATGGTTCAGCCTACTATGCACCTGCAAAAGCCACCGCTATTATGGTAGATGCTATTTTGAAAGATACTAAACAGATTCACCCTATCGCTGTAATGTTGCAAGGTGAATATGGATATAGCGATGTGGTTTCAGGAGTTCCAACTATGATAGGAGCTGGTGGAGCTGAAAAGATAATAGAGGTCTCTCTAAATGAGGTTGAAAAGGCTCAATTTGCAAAATCGGTTGCATCTGTTCAGAAACTGATTGATACTCTACATAAAAATAACTTCTTTGATGAATAGGAAATTAGATGAGATATATTCCATATGATGAGGTGGTCAAGGCGGTAAAAAATTTGATAGCTTACTCAGCAAGTAACCTCCCGCCAGATGCTATTGATGCACTGAAAAAGGCTATTGAAAAAGAGAAATCGCCAGTAAGTCGTGAAGTGCTTAAACAGATTTTGGAAAATGCCGACATAGCCTCCTCTGAAACTCGCCCACTATGTCAAGATACAGGATTGGCTGTCTTCTTTGTTAAAGTTGGAGAAGATGTCAAGATAGAGGGGGGAACTCTAAAAGGGGCTATCAATCAAGGAACAGAGGAAGCATATAGAGAAAACTATCTAAGAGCTTCAACATGCGAACCATTTTCACGGGCTAATTTGAAAGATAAGATTGGATATAACCTACCAGCTATTATCCATTTCGATTTAGTTGAAGGAGATAAGATAGAAATCGAATATGCAGCTAAGGGGGGTGGCTCCGAAAATGTGAGCCGGGCTACTGTTCTACCTCCTGCAAGTGGAAAAGAGGGAATTATCCAATTTGTCAAAGAGGTTGTATCCAATGGAGGGGGTAACCCTTGTCCTCCTCTCACTGTTGGAGTTGGAATTGGTGGAACTTTCGAAAAGTCAGCTATATCCAGCAAACATGCACTATTTAGGGATATTGGTTCTAAAAATCCAGACCCTGAATTGGCAGAACTTGAAGCTATCCTATTGGAAGAGTTGAATAAACTTGGAATAGGTGCTATGGGCATGGGTGGAACTCAAACGGTCTTAGCAGTCCATATTGAGGCTAACCCTTGTCATATCGCCTCTCTACCTGTATCGGTAAATATTCAGTGCCATAGTTCCAGACACTCACATATCACTATATAAAGGTTCAACATGGGAAATAGTTACCATCTCACTACTCCTCTATCTAACGATGAGGTTGAGAAACTTAAAGCGGGGGATATTGTCTATTTTACAGGTGTTCTATATACTGCTCGTGATGCAGCCCATAAAAGATTGGTAGAACTTTTGGAGAAGGGGGAGGAACTCCCTTTTCCACTTGAAGGGGCTGTTATCTATTTCGTAGGTCCTACCCCTCCAAAACCGGGCGAACCTATCGGGAGTGCAGGACCTACCACAAGCTACCGAATGGATAGCTATTCTCCAACCCTGATAAAACACGGCTTAAAAGGTATGATAGGAAAAGGTAAGAGAAACCAAGCCGTTAAAGATGCTTGTGTTCAACACAAAGCTATCTACTTTGGAGCCACAGGAGGGGCTGGGGCATTGCTTGGAAAGAGGGTAAAGAGTTCCGAGATTATCGCCTATCCTGAACTGGGTCCAGAAGCAATTAGAAAATTAGAAGTTGAAAACTTTCCTGTTACTGTAATAAATGACACCTATGGAAACGACCTATATCAACAAGGGCGAGAACTTTACGAAATTAAATAGGTGTCGAAATTACTCACATATTGGGAAGTTTTGTGAATATTTTTCATAGAAAAACCATTTTTTCAATTAGAATATCACTACTATCCAAAATCTCATAAAAGGATATAGATGTCAAACAAAATAGTTTGGACAAAAATTGACGAAGCTCCGGCTTTGGCAACCTATTCACTTCTACCGATTGTAAAGGCTTTCACCAAAGAGGGTGGAGTTGAAATCGAACTTAGCGATATATCTCTTGCGGGTAGAGTTTTAGCTAGTCAAGGTTTAGCTGATGATAACTTAGCAAAGCTTGGGGAACTAGTTCTAAAACCAGAAGCAAATATCATCAAGCTACCTAATATCTCAGCTTCTGTTAGCCAACTTAAAGATTGTATAGCAGAGCTTCAAGGGCAGGGATACAAAATCCCAAATTATCCAGAATTTCCTCAAAATGAAGAAGAGGAAAAGATAAAAGCTAAATATGATGTCTGTCTTGGTTCTGCTGTAAATCCTGTTTTAAGAGAGGGGAATTCAGATAGACGGTCTGCAAAAGTTGTTAAAGAGTTTGCTAAGAAAAATCCTCACCGATTGAAACCTGTTCCAGAAAATCCAAAAGCTTATGTCGCTCATATGGGTGGAGATGGAGATTTCTACGGAAATGAGCAATCTATCACCTGTTCCAAAGATGCAACAGTTGAAATAAAACTCAACGGAAAAACTCTAAAAACTATTCAAGCTGAAAAAGATGAGGTTTTAGATGGAACTTTTATGTCCATTGCAAAACTTCGCGACTTCTATCGTAAAACTGTCGAAGATGCAAAAGAGAAAGGGCTAATTTGGTCTCTCCATCTTAAAGCTACTATGATGAAGGTTTCAGACCCTATTATGTTTGGACACGGATTTGAAATCTTCTTTGAAGATGTATTCAAAAAATATAGAGATGTTTTCGATGAGGTCGGAGTAAATCCAAATTTTGGAATGAATGACCTTGAAAAGAAAATTGCTGGACACCCAAAAGAGGCGGAAATAAAAGAGGCTTTCAAAAAAGCAGTTGAAAGCGATTCGCCAAAAATAGCGATGGTCGATTCTGACCAAGGAAAAACCAATTTCAATGCTCCAAACGATATTATTATAGATGCCTCTATGCCTGTTGTAGTTCGAGAGGGTGGAAAACATTGGGATAGAAATGGAGATGCTGGTGAAACTGTTGCAGTCATTCCAGACTCCACATATGCAATGTTCCATGCTGAAATGGTAGAAGATATTAAGCGAAATGGTCAATTCGATGTCTCTACTATGGGAACTATGCAAAATGTTGGACTAATGGCTAAAAAGGCTGAGGAGTATGGTTCTCACCCAACCACTTTCGAACTACCAGAAGCTGGAACCGTGACAGTTGAGGCTGATGGAAAAGTTCTAATGTCTTTTGAGTGTGAAAAAGGCGATATTTGGAGAATGAGCCGAGTAAAAGATATTGCTGTTCGCGACTGGGTGAGATTGGCAGTAGAACGGGCGAGAATTGAAAACATTCCAGCAGTATTCTGGTTAGATGAGAAACGGGCTCACGATGCTCAACTTATCGCAAAAGTTAAAGAGTATCTTAAAGAACACGATACCGATGGGCTTGAAATCCACTTCATGAATGTTACAGATGCTACCCGATTTACAAATGAGCGAATTAGAAAAGGTTTGGACACTATCGCAGTTACAGGAAATGTATTGAGAGACCACCTAACCGACATGTATCCTATCCTCGAACTTGGAACATCTGCCAAAATGTTATCTATCGTTCCTCTACTTGCAGGGGGTGGATTGTTTGAAACTGGTGCCGGTGGTTCAGCTCCTAAACATGTTCAGCAGTTCCTAAGTTCTGGACATCTTAGATGGGACTCTCTCGGTGAGTTCTTAGCTCTTGCTGAATCTCTAAGATTCATAAACTACAAAAATTCAAATGAAAAACTCTCAGCTATTATAGAAGCTCTCGATAAGGCTAACGGGGCTTACTTAGAGAACAATAAAGCTCCATCTAGAAAAGTTGGAGAACCTGATAATAAAGCCTCTCACTTCTATTTAGCTATGTATTGGGCTAAGGCTTTGGCTGAATCTGGTAATAGTGAATTGGCTGAAAAGTTCGCTCCTGTGGCTAAGGCTCTTGAAGAGAATGAAGAGAAAATCATCTCTGAACTTCTCGCATTTGAAGGAAGTGAGAAAGATATTGGCGGATATTTCCACCCAAATGATGAACTGGCTGAAAAGGCTATGAGACCTAGCAAAACTCTAAACGATATTATCGATAATATCTAATCCCCTTCACTCCATTCCCTCTTTTTGGAATGGAGTTCCCCCTCCTATCCGTTCCTCTATTGGAGCGGATTTGCTATTTTGTTTCTGTTGCCACCTCATCGATACTATCTACTATTTGGAATAGTTCCAAATCCTCTTTTGAAATCATTCCATTACTTAGCAACGATTTTCGTAAAAACTCCACCATAGGATTGAAAAAGTTGGAATCATATAGAAATATCTTGACCCTCTCCATCTTTCCAGTTTGGACTAAGACTAAAAGAGTAAAAAGCTCGTCCAATGTTCCAAAACCGCCCGGAAAAACTACAAAGATTTTGGAATGTTTGATAAGCATAAATTTACGAGTAAAAAACTTGTGAAAAGTATAGGAACGGGTTAGGTATGGATTGGGACTCTGCTCTCTCGGTAGTTCTATATTGAATCCTATCGATTCCCCTCCACTTTCAAAAGCTCCGCGGTTTGATGCCTCCATAATACCGGGACCGCCACCAGTAAGAACGACATATCCACTTTTGGAAAATCTTTCAGCTAACTTTTTAGCATCTTGATAATATTTGGAATTTTCGGCTATTCTGGCACTACCAAAGATAGTAACTATATTGGTGTATTTCTCTATCAGTTTATCACTCTCTACTATATCAGAGTGAATATGTTCTAAGTCATTTCTATCTATCACTATTTTTCCTCCAATAACCAAAATATAGAAGCTGTCAAAATCAAATATATCCCAAAAGGGATAAATCTATACTTTGAGACTATATGTAAAAATGTTTTTATTGCTACTACTCCAAATATGAAAGAGATAAAAAAGCCAACTCCCAATAGCTCCAAGTTCTCTATATTGATACTCTCTCTACTTTTCCAAAGGGTATAGAGTGAAGCTACCCCCATAGTTGGAATTGCTAGAAGAAATGAGAACCTCATCGCTACCTCTCTCGAAATTCCGAGAGCCATCGCCCCTAATATAGTAGCTCCTGAACGGGAGACACCTGGGATTAGTGCTATCGATTGAAACAGCCCTATTGTAAAAGCCTGTTTGTATGTAATATCTTTTTCATCTTCAACTGCAAAATTTCCACTATGGAGTAGTTCAAATAGAATGAATAGAATTCCAGTGATTGCTATCCAGAATAAGGTTGATGAGGTTGAGAAGAGGGACTCTATATAGTCATTGAATAGAAATCCAATAACCCCTGTTGGAAAAAAAGAGGTGAAAAGTTTAAGCCAAATATCAGACGACTGAACCAATCTTTTCCAAAATAGGAGCATTACCGAAAAGATAGGAGCTATCTGAATAATGATTTCAAAACTTTTTAAAAACTCATCTTGTTGAAGTTGCAAAAGTTGAGAAGTTAGCACAAGATGGGCAGTAGAGGAAACAGGTAGAAATTCAGTAATACCCTCTACAACTCCTAAAATAAAACTATCGAAATAATCCAATATAGCTCTCCTAAATTTTTTCTTTATATACAAAATATCAAACATCTAAAACTTAGATGGAATATAATAGCAGTTCTACAAACAGAAAAGGAGAGCAAGTGAAAATTAGCGGTGCAAAAATGGTAGTTGAAGCTCTGAAAAAAGAGGGGGTAAAAACTATCTTCGGCTATCCCGGCGGTGCGATAATGAATGTGTATGATGAACTATACAAACAGAATGATATACAACATGTTCTAACCCGACATGAACAGGGGGCAGTTCATGCAGCTGAGGGATTTGCAAAGATAACGGGAGAGGTAGGAGTAGCTCTCGTTACAAGTGGTCCCGGCTTTACCAATGCAGTTACAGGATTGGCAAATGCATATATGGATTCCACTCCAATAGTTGTTATCTCTGGACAGGTTCCTATGTCTCTAATTGGGACTGATGCATTTCAGGAAATCGATGCAGTTGGTATTAGTCGAGCCTGCACAAAACATAACTATTTAGTTACAGATGCTAAGGAGCTACCTCGAATTATCAAAGAGGCTTTTTACATAGCTAGAAGCGGACGACCGGGACCAGTCCATATCGATATTCCAAAAGATGTAACCGCTCAAATTGAGGAGTTCCACTATCCAGAAGGTATATCTATTCCAACCTACAACCCTGTAACAAAAGGGGAGATGGAGCAGATTCAGAAAGCTATCCAACTTATTAAAGAGAGTAAAAGACCACTCCTATATATTGGTGGTGGGGTAATCAATTCCAACTCCTCAAATCTTGTTAGAGAGTTTGCTAAAAAAACTGGTATTCCAGCGGTTGAGACTTTGATGGCTCGTGGAGCTATGGGGTATGATAATCCTCTGCTAATCTCTATGGTTGGAATGCACGGAAGCTATTCAGCAAATATTGCCATGAGTGAGGCAGACCTCATCATCTCTCTCGGTGCTAGGTTTGATGATAGAGTTACAGGAAAACTTTCAGAGTTTGCAAAAGGGGCTAAGGTAATCCATGTTGATATAGACCCAAGTTCTATAAATAAACTTGTTAAAGTTGATGTTGGAATTGTAGGCGACCTAAATTTTGTCCTCTCAGATATGTTACCTCTATTAGATGAGGTTGAGCCTGAAAGATTTCAGGAATGGAGAGAGACAATAGAGAAAAATGAGAAATTACACCCGTTGAAATATGAGAAGGTTCAGGGAGTTCTTAAACCGCAGGAGGTTATAGAGAAAATCGGAGAGATGTTGGGCAACGATGCAAATATTACTACCGATGTTGGACAGCATCAGATGTGGGCTGGACAATTCTATCCATTCACTCGCGGACGACAATTCAATACAAGTGGTGGGCTTGGAACTATGGGATATGGTTTTCCAAGTGCTATGGGTGTAAAGGTAGGAGACCCTAATAGAGTTTCAATAAATATATCAGGAGATGGCTCTATCTTGATGAATATTCAGGAGCTTATGACTGCGGTTGAATACAAAATTCCCGTTATCAATGTGATATTGAATAATAACTATCTTGGAATGGTTCGGCAGTGGCAAACTCTCTTTTACGATGATAGGATTTCTGAAACCGACCTATCAGCCCAACCAGACTTTATAAAGTTAGCTGAAAGTTTTGGAGGTATTGGGTATAGAGTTGAGACAATAGAGGAGTTTGAAAAGGCTTTAAAAGATGCTATATCGAAAAATGTTGTGGCTCTAATCGATGTAAAAGTAGATAGAAGAGAGAATGTAATGCCTATGGTTCCAGCGGGTGGCTCTCTCTACAACATGATACTAAATTAGGAGTATTGAGATGAATCAGAATCAGAGACATGTAATTTCAGTAATAGTAAAAAATGAATCAAATGTTTTAGCGAGAATTTCTGGACTATTTGCAGGTAGAGGATACAATATCGAATCTTTGACGGTTGCCCCTATACCGGGTGAAGAGCTATCGAGATTGACGATAGAGACTTATGGAACTAATGAGATAGTTGAGCAAATTGAGAAACAGCTCAATAAGCTTATTCCAGTTTTAAAAGTAATTGAAAGAGATGATTTTATAGAGAAAGAGATGGCTATCATAAAAGTTCCAATAGAGGAGAACCTAAGCGATTTTGATGCCCTATGTAGAGCATACAATGGAAAAATTGTCAATGTTGGAACTAATGCTATTATCGGAATGGTTGCCGACGACCCCAAGCGGGTAGCCTTTTTCATAGAAGCGGTCAAAAGATTTCACCCTCTCGAAATTATTAGAAGTGGAGTAGTAGCTATCGAAAGGTAATTTTTTCCTCCTCCCCCCC
>DTUW01000067.1:10293-26406 GCA_012963895.1 Campylobacterales bacterium
AAGTTTCCAATATAGATATTTCCAAAAAGTCTCTAATATCGAAAATTTACAAAAAACATGAAATAATTATCTAACCATATTACAATATAGGAACAGGCCTTGTCTTGTAAAAAAGTATATATTACTACTCCAATCTACTATGTAAATGATTCGGCACATATTGGACATGCATATACAACCATCATAGCCGACACAATCGCCAGATATTCGAAACTTCTGGGTTATGATACCTTTCTACTAACTGGAACAGATGAACACGGACAGAAGATAGAACAGAGTGCAAAGAAGAAGGGAAAAAGTCCAAAAGAGTATGCTGATGAAATTAGCAAAACATTTAAAGATTTATGGGACGACTTTGGGATAGAGTATGACTACTTTATTAGAACAACAGACGACAAACATAAACAAGGGGTGAAATTCGCTTTTCAAAAGATGTTTGAGAAGGGGGATATATATAAAGGGAAATACTCTGGTAACTATTGTGTTAGTTGTGAATCTTTTTTCACTGATACCCAACTTATAGACGGTTCAGGCTGTCCAGATTGTGGAAAAGAGACCTCTATTATTGAAGAGGAGAGCTATTTTTTCAGATTGTCCAAATACCAAGATAGGCTATTGGAACATTATAAAAATAATCCAGACTTTATCCTACCAGCCTCTAAGAGAAACGAGGTGATAGCTTTTGTTGAGAGTGGATTAAAAGACCTATCTATCACCCGAACCAGTTTCGATTGGGGGATAAAACTACCTGAAAATATGAACGAACCAAAACATGTGATGTATGTTTGGCTCGATGCTCTTCTAAACTATCTCACTGCCTTAGGATATGGTGGAAATGGCGAAAAAATGGACTATTGGCCTGCAAAAATACATATTGTAGGAAAAGATATTCTTAGGTTTCATGCTATCTATTGGCCTGCCTTTCTTATGAGCCTCGACCTCCCTCTACCTCATCACATAGGGGCTCACGGCTGGTGGACTCGCGATGGTCAAAAGATGAGTAAATCTATTGGTAATGTTGTAAAGCCCCGTGAAGTTGTTGAAGCCTATGGACTTGATACATTCCGCTACTTTCTATTAAGAGAAGTTCCATTTGGACAAGATGGAGATTTTTCCGAAAAAGCCCTAATCAATAGAATAAATGGGGATTTGGGGAATAGTCTTGGAAATCTTCTAAATCGAGTAATTGGAATGGGTGGAAAATATTTCAATTACAAATTTTCATCAGACCTATCCCTATTCCAAAATGAGTTGGAGAAGGTTGATGATATAGTCTCCAAGTTAGAAAGCTATATTTTTCAAATGCAGACCCATAGATATTTAGAAGAGATTTGGGAAATTCTCGCTATCGGAAATAGAACTATCCAAAGCTCTGAACCTTGGGTAAAGATAAAGAGTAACCCCGATGAGGTTGAAGCCCTCTTAGTCTTTGTCTCCAATCTATTGGTTAGAGTCTCTATTCTTCTCTATCCTGTAATGCCTAATAGTTCGAAAAAGATGGCTGAGGCTTTGGGAATTGAAATATCACCCGAGAACTATGATAGATTTATTCGCAATAGAGAATTGCTAAACAGTTTCGAAATTACAAAAATCCCGGCTCTCTTTCCAAAAGTGGATAAGCCTAAGATGGGACAAGCTCCAAAGAGAGAAGAGAAAAGAGAGATAGCAGAAGAGGGGCTAATCACAATTGATAAGTTCTTTGAAGTCAAAATTAGAGTTGGTGAGATATTAGAAGTTGAAGAGATTCCAAAAAGTAAGAAATTATATAGATTACAAGTAAATCTAGGAGAGGAACGACCGAGACAGATAGTAGCAGGGATAAAAGAGTTTTACAAAAAAGAGGAGTTGCTCAATACTCTTGTTTGTGTAGTGGCCAATTTGAAACCTGCAAAACTTATGGGACATATTTCAGAGGGTATGCTACTTGCTGTTAGAGATAGTCAAGGCTTATCCCTAATTCGTCCTGAACATAGAAGAGAGGTAGGTAGTCCTATTAGTTAGAGAAGGAGAAGGGGAGTTGAGTAGAAAAAAGACCTATTTAAAAGATTATAAACCTCTAAATTTCGATTTAGAATCTATCTTTTTAGAGTTCCAATTAGACAGAGAAAAAACAGAAGTTTTATCTAAGATGGAGTTTCGAAACTTTCAAGAAGAGGAACTAATCCTATATTGTGAAGATTTGGAATTGGGCGATATTCGATTGAATGGAGAGAAGGTGGAATATGAGCAGGGAGAGGGATTTATCAAGTTTCAAAATCTTCCCCGCGAATTCTCTCTAACTATCTACTCAACTATATACCCTTCAAAAAATAGCCAATTAGAAGGATTGTATATATCGGGTGATATATTGGTAACTCATAACGAACCAGAAGGTTTCCGCAGAATTACCCCATTTCCCGACCGCCCCGATGTAATGACCAAATTTACAACCAAATTGATAGCTGATAAAGAAGAGTTTCCTATCCTCCTCTCCAATGGAAATCCTATTTCTAGCGGTGATTTGGACGATAAAAAACATTTTGCTATTTGGGAAGACCCTTTCAAAAAACCATCTTACCTCTTTGCAGTCGTGGCTGGAAAACTCGATTTACTTCAAGATAGATATACCACCTCATCAGGTAGAGAGATAGAGCTAAGAATATATACCGATGTGGGTAAGTCGCAACAGGCATTTTTTGCAATGGAATCTCTGAAAAATGCGATGAGGTGGGACGAAGAGAGATTTGGATTGGAATACGATTTAGATATTTACATGGTCGTAGCTGTCGATTCATTCAACATGGGAGCGATGGAGAACAAGGGATTGAATATCTTCAATTCAAGCTATCTCCTTGCCGATGAAGAGACGGCAACCGATAGCGACTACCTCGCAATAGAATCTGTAATAGCTCACGAATATTTTCACAACTGGACAGGTAATAGGGTAACTTGTCGCGATTGGTTTCAACTCTCTTTAAAAGAGGGATTGACGGTATTTAGAGACCAACTATTTTCAGCAGACATGAGAGACCCAACTATTCAGAGAGTTCAAGATGTTGAGAGGTTGAGAAAATACCAATTTCCAGAAGATGCCTCCCCAAATGCCCACCCAGTCCAACCTAAGGAGTATTTAGAAATCAACAATTTCTATACTTGGACTGTCTATGAGAAAGGGGCGGAAGTTATTCGAATGATTCATACAGTTCTAGGAGAGGAGCCATTCCAGAAAGGTATGAAGCTCTATTTTGAGAGACACGACGGACAAGCTGTAACTATTGAAGATTTCCTAAAAGCTATGGCTGATGCAAACGGAATAGACCTATCCAAATTCTCTCTATGGTTTCATGAAGTCGGAACACCTCATCTAAAAATTAGGGAACACTTTTCAGAAGGTCTCTACTCTTTGAAGATTGAGAAAGATAAAGAGGCTGAAACCCCTTTACAATTTACTCTATACAATAGAAATGGAACGGTTATAGATAGTTTTGGAATTCTCTTTTCCAATAGCTTCAATTTGGAGATAAAAACTATCTCTAAACCTATATTGTCTCTAAATCAGAACTTTTCAGCCCCAATAAAACATAACTATATCCCTTCTCTTGAAGATACTATATTTTTAGTTCAGAATGATATTGACCTATTCAATAGATATGAGGCGGTGCAGTCTATCTATATGGAATCTATCCTAACAGGAGAGTTTGAGAGTAGTTTAAAGGTCTTTGATATTGTTCTCCGTTCCGATGTCAATGACTATCTAAAATCCTATATGTTGAAATTACCAGAGATAGCTACGGTCTTTGATAAATTCAAGGAAAATATTCCAATCAAGGAGATTTATAGTAAAGTTGAAGAGCTGAGAGACAAAATAGGAGAGGTCTTTGAAGATGACCTATTGGAACTATTTGAAAGTCGCAGAGGAACAGAGAGATTAGATTTATCTATTGAAGCTATGGGAAAAAGAGCATTGAAAAATAGAGTTCTCTATTACCTAAATTCCAAAGAGTTGGGAGAATTCGATTACAACGATGCTAAGACTATGACAGAGAAACTACAAGCTCTAAGAATAGCGAGAAGTGAAAAGCTATTTGAGGATTTCCTATCTAAATATAGAGATAATCAGAAAATGGTAATTGAATATTTCAAAATAGTAGCAGAAGATATTAGAGAAAATCCGGTTCTCAAAATTGAGGAGTTGCTAAAATCTCCTATGTTTGACTACAAAATCCCAAATCTCGTTAGGGGTCTGCTAGGTAGTTTTGGGAGAAACTATCTATATCTATTTACCAAATCTGGTATAGAACTTTTTGTTAGAGAGTTGCAGAAGATAGATAGTATCAATCCCCATGTCGCTTCTCGTCTTTGTGAGACATTCAATCTATATCCTAAATTGCAACATGAAACTAAACATCTTGTGCAAACAAAATTAGAAGGGTTCTATAAGAGCAGTGAAATATCTAAACATAGTTTTGAGATTTTGAGTAAGGTATTTGGAGAAATTGAAAAAGATTAGTTTTCTCCTCTTTTTCCCTATCTTTCTCCAAAGTCAGACCGACTTTATAGATATGGTTCAATCTATTACCAGAGAGATTGAGCAACCTAAAAGAGGTTTGGGAAAGGCTATTCCTGCGGTAAATCCTTTTATTTCAATAGATAAAAAACTTCAAAGGAATACCCCTAAACCTCCTGCTAATGTAGGGTGCCACCCCTTCAATATCCAAACAGCATCTGTATCAGATTTCACTCAAATAGATGGAATTGATAGATTTCTGGCAAAAAATATAGTTACCTATCGCAATAGATATGGATTCCGTTCAGTTGATGAACTTCGCAAAGTATGGGGGATAGATGACCTCCTATTTACAAAAATAGCTAACTATATTCTAAATAGCCAAGAGTGTTTAAAAGAGAAAAAAAAGAGGGTGAAAAAGAGAAAGAAGAGATTTGGAAGAACTCTCAGATTGGAGGCGATACTCAACGATAGGGTAAAAATATCTAATCGATGGTATAAAAAAGGGGATAGAGTAGGGAGGTATATAGTCCAAAATATAGATTTAGATTCCGTCCAACTCTCCAATAGATACTCTAAGAAGGTCTTGAAATTCTCCACCTCATCGAAACGGCATATCTCAATAGAGATTAGATAATATATTTCCAAATTTTTACAAAGGATTACTATGTTTATTCAGAGAAGGCTATACCACCTATCTCACATAGATTTAGATGGGTATAGTTGCCAACTACTCACTAGCTATATTTTCCAGAACCGAAAATTCTACAATGCCAACTATGGTAAAGAGGTTCTATTTAGGATAGATGAAATATTTGAAGATATTGAGAAGTTGGAAAGAGGGGAAAAGGTATTTCTGCTAATCACAGATTTGAATCTCACAATAAAAGAGGCGGAATATATAGATAGCAAAGTGAAACAATCTCCATACAATATCCACCTCCAACTACTCGACCACCATATTACAGGAGCAGAGGTAGCCGAAGAGTTTTCATGGTATTACATGAATACCGATAAATCTGCTACTAAGATAACTTTCGAATTTATTCAAAAAAATTTTCCCTTTCCAAAAGAGAGCGACAAAATAGCTAAGTTTGTAGAGGCAGTCAATGCTTTTGATATTTGGTTGCAAGATAGCGAACACTTTGAATATGGAAAGGTGATGATGAGGTTGATTGGTTCGGCAAGAGAACTTGCCCGGACTATGTTTGCAGAAGAGGATACATATTACAAATTGGAATTACTAAAAGGGGCAATGGAGATATACAACGATGAGAGCATAGAGAAAAAACATATCTATTTAGATGACCAAATTCACTATTTGAAAAAACGATTTTTTAGAGGTAATAGAGAAGATGATACGATAGATAATCTGATGACAAACTATATTGTAGAACTCTTAGAGAAGAGAAAAGAGGAATTGACAATCAGATATAAAGGATATAAAGGAGTGCTAACCTACATGATAGGTAGTATCTCAGTTATTGGAAATGCTTTCCTAACTCGCAATAGTGATTACTGCTTCTTCTTAGATGTCTCCAACAAGGGTAATATTAGTTTAAGGGCTAATGGTGATGTAGATGTAGCGGTAATTGCTCAGGAGATAGGAAATGGAGGGGGTCATTCCAATGCGAGTGGAGGACGAGTCAAGGGAATGAGAGAGTTTTACAGATATGGAGATGTAAAGAAATTTATTGAAAACCTTCTAATTGAAAAAGAATATACCACAGACCTATTATTACCTCAATCGGAGAGTAATTAGATGGAGAATCTAGCTCAAATCAATCTCACTCTATACCTTACAACCTACCTCATCGCCTCAATCCCTTTCGGTTGGATATTGGCTAAGATATTTGCAGGGGTAGATATTAAGAATAGCGGTAGCGGAAATATAGGGGCTACCAATGTGTTAAGGGTTGTGAAGGAGAAAAATCCAGAACTGGCTAAGAAACTATCAATTATCACAATCCTATTAGATGCTTCAAAAGGGGCTATTATGATATTTGTAGGTAAATATCTTGGAGTTCCTGAGGCTACCCTATGGGCGATAGCAGTTCTTGCTGTTATGGGACATGTCTTTTCAATCTTTCTGATGTTTGAAGGGGGGAAAGGGGTAGCAACAGGTTTCGGGGTTTCTCTTGTAATGTTGCCCCTTGAAGCTCTCTTAGCATTCGTTACTTGGTTTATTGTTGGAAAGATTTTCAAAGTCTCATCTATCTCATCTCTAACGGCTCTACTGGTTCTCTTTGGAAGTAGTTTCTATATCTCTCCCGATATTACCCATGTTCCAATCGGGCTTATCACCTTTTTCATTTTCTATAAACATGTTCCAAATATAGAGAGACTGATTAGAGGTGAAGAGAGAAAAGTAATTTAGAAGGAGTCAAAATGGTTATTACAAGGTTTGCACCAAGTCCAACGGGTTACCTCCATATTGGAGGGTTGAGGACAGCCCTATTCAACTACCTTTGGGCTAAGAGAAACGGCGGAAAATTTCTATTGAGGATAGAGGATACCGATAGAAGTCGTCATAATGAAGAGGCTGTTAAGGCTATATTAGAGGCTTTCGAGTGGGTAGGTTTAGAGAGTGATGATGAGGTTGTCTATCAATCTCAACGACATGAGATATATAGAAAATATATAGACCAACTTTTAGAAGAGGGGAAAGCATATAGATGCTACATGACAAAAGAGGAATTGGATAAGTTACGAGAGGAGCAGATAGCGAGAAAAGAGAGACCTAGATACGATGGACGATATAGAGATTTTCAAGGAACTCCGCCAGAAGGGATTGAGCCAGTAATTAGAATCAAAGCCCCATTAGATGGCACTATTGTAGTTGATGACAAGATAAAGGGAAAGATAGAATTTAGAGTTCAAGATACATTAGACGACTTTATTATTGCTCGGGCTGATGGTTCTCCTACCTACAATTTTGTAGTGGCTATCGATGATGCTCTAATGGGAGTTACCGATGTTATTCGGGGCGATGACCACCTTTCCAACACTCCTAAACAGATAGTGATATATCAAGCCTTAGGGTTCGATATTCCAAACTTCTACCATGTCCCTATGATTCACAACGAAAAGGGTAAAAAACTATCTAAACGGGACGGGGCAACCGATGTAATGGAATACAAGAGAGAGGGATACCTACCGGAGGCACTCCTAAATTTCCTTGTTAGATTAGGTTGGAGTTATGGAGATAAGGAGCTATTTTCCTTAGATGAAATGATAAAGCTTTTCGACCCAAAAGAGATAAATAAATCAGCTTCTATCTACAATATCGAAAAGTTGAATTGGATAAATCGAGAATATATCAACCAGAAAAGTAGTGAAGAGTTGGCACAACTTCTAAATATCTCTCCTACCCCTGTAATAGAGTTGGTAAAAAATAGATGTTCCACTCTGGTTCAACTGGAACAAGAGGTAAAAAAGATAGTTGAGAGACCTACTCAATACGATAGCAAATCCCTAAAAAAACATTTCAAAGAGCTAAATCGAGAACTGCTAAAAGAGTTCTTAGAGAAGATACAAAATAGCAATATCTCTTGTGAAGATGCTCTATCTTCTATCTTAGAGAGTCGCGGAGTTGGAATGGCGAAACTGGCTCAACCAATTCGAATTGCCTTAGTTGGAGTTGCCCAAAGTCCATCGGTTGTAGATATCATGAAAATTCTTGGAAAAGATGAGGTGGTATTTAGAATAGAAAAACTATTAGCAGAAGTTCAGTAGGAACGGGGGCATTTGCCCCCCAAAAACAAAAAAAATAGGAGAACGGGGGAAATCCCCCCAAAGAGTTAGCAGGAGAAAGTGGATTTGAATTCGTAGGCAGTTGGTCGAGCTTCGTCTGGAATAACCTGAGTTTCAAATTTATAGTGTTGATAGGTATCTAGGAATAGGTCGGTCATTACAGGTTTAAGGAAATCATTATCTCTAATTAGAGATTCTAAGCTACCTCGTAGAGTGTGAGGCATCTGTTTAATTCCCTTTTCTCTAATCTCGTCAAGAGTAAGAGCAAATAGGTCTTCTTCCATTGGTCCAACTGGAACATCTTTATTTTTAATTCCATCAAGTCCAGCAAGTAGAATAGCAGTGAATGCAAGATATGGATTAGAAGAGCTATCAGGGAATCTAAATTCAACTCTCTTAGCTTTTGGAGAAGCTACATAAGGAATCCGACAACTTGCACTTCTATTTTGAGCAGAGAAGGTTAGAATAGATGGAGCTTCAAATCCTGGAATAAGTCTCTTATATGAGTTTGTAGAAGCATTAGTAAATGCAGCAACTGCTCTTGCATGTTTGAGAACACCACCGATATAGTTGAGGGCTGTTTCAGAAAGTCCAGCATATCCATCACCTGCAAATAGGTTTTCACCATCTTTCCAGATAGATGAATGGACATGCATTCCGTTTCCATTATCTCCATAGAGTGGCTTAGGCATAAATGTAGCAGTTTTTCCATGCATATGAGCCACATTTTTAACTACATATTTCAACTTTTGAACATTATCAGCAGCCTCTACAAGAGTTCCAAATCTAACTCCGATTTCACCTTGCCCCTGAGCCACTTCGTGGTGGATAACATAACATGTTAATCCAACCTCTTCGGCAACTTTTACTATCTCATTTCTCAAATCAACCATAGAATCGGTTGGAGCTACTGGGAAGTATCCCCCTTTTGTTCCCGGTCTATGTCCAATATTGGTTTCTAACTCGTTTGGCTCTTTATCGCTATTCCACTCACCCTCTTCTGTATCTACTTTGTAACATTGGGTATTGATTTCATCTCTAAATTGGACATTATCGAAGATAAAGAATTCATTTTCTGGACCAAAATAGGCCACATCACCAACACCAGACTCTTTCAAATATTGAAGAGCTTTTTTAGCAATGCTTCTCGGACACTTCTCATAAGGTTGTCCTTTGTAAATATCGAAAACATCACAAATCACAACCATAGTTGGGTCGGCAGTGAATGGGTCGATAAATGCAGTAGGCAAATCAGGTTTTAGCAACATATCTGATTTATTGATAGGTTGCCAAGCTTCAATAGAGCTACCATCAAAAGGTAATCCATTCTCTAATGTCTCTTCATCGACGGAGTGTCGAGTATAGGTAACATGGTGCCAAGCACCCTTAATATCTGTAAATCTGAAATCGATGAACTCTATTTCATGTTCATCACATTTAGCTAAAAACTCTTTTGGAGTCATGCAACACCTTTTGAAAGAATTTGATATACATTCAAAATATTACCATTATCTATCTTAAAAAATTTCTATTCGAAAACCTCTCGGCCGTTGAGCGGTTGAGTTGGGCGGTTATTTTCAAACCCTAAAAGATTGAAAAATTTCTCTTTCTGTTCTTTGGAAATTGTCAAAGGAGTTTTAAATACCTGCCACTTCACATTTTCAGAACATGGAGGAGTTGTGAGAGAACCTATAAATTTGTAGTAGTCTCTATCTTTTGGAAAAAGTTCAGTAATTTCAGTTGGTGAGAGACTTATTGCTACCTTCTGCCCCTCTTTTAAAGGGAATTTGTCCCATATCTTTTTAATAATAGGATTCTCTGCCCCTTCATCGAACATTACTCCAACTACTGCAATCTGTCCATCGTCTGCAACATGGACGAAATGGGCTTCTAAATCGAAATGTTTTCCATTGATTTTATTTTCACTTGGGGTGTGAAAGTGGAACTGTTTGAGATAGAACTTTTTCCCGTCAATCTCTACAAAACTACCTGAATCGATATTCACTTGAACGGTATGACCATTATTTATCACACTATGAGAATTAGATGTATAGCTGAATTTCAATTCAGGTAGTTCTATATCTTTGGTAGGGACTATATCGATAGGGCTTTGGCTTTTTCCAATACCGCACATCTTATATTTTTCATCTAATTCACCCCAATATTTCGGGCTTTCTTTTCCGGTATATCCCCATTCATGGTCTATGTGATGGTGTATTGCATGTATCTCTTCTATATGATGTTCAGACTTCACCTCTTTCGGTTCATTCGAACAACCGAAAAAACCAAACAAAGCAATAGCGGTAATAGCTGAAAGAGATTTTTTACTCATTTGAGTATCCTATATTATGAAGTAGTATTTTGATGGTGCGCTGGGCGAGATTTGAACTCGCACGCCTCTCGGCACTACCCCCTCAAGATAGCGTGTCTACCGATTCCACCACCAGCGCAAAAAAGAGAGAAGGAAGGGCGGAAATTCCACCCAAGAAGAAAAAAAGGAGAGCTGAATTATCCTAAAAATGGATTTGCATATAGAGCGATAAGAGCAATAACAAGTGTATAGATAACCTGAGCTTCAATCATCGCAAGAGCGATAAACATTGTAGTCATCAACTTACCACCTAGCCCAGGATTTCGAGCAGTTCCAGCGATTGTAGCAGCAGCAGTATGACCCATACCGATAGCACCACCAAGAGCAGCAAGACCTAAACCAACACCAGCAGCGATAACTGAATAGGCTTGAATAGTAGCTTCTCCATCACCAGCGAAAGCTGTTGCTAAGAAAGCGAATACAAATAGAAAAACTTTTTTCATAAAAGTCCTTTGATGAAATTTTCAACAGAACCCGTTCGGCTTGCGTATCCCTACTTATCGTCCTGTTTTGAGTTAGAATTCTACTCAAAAGTTGTAGAAATGTAAAGGTAACTATATGGATAGCTATTTTGCAAAAAGGATTATCCCCTGTTTAGATGTGAAAGATGGTCGAGTAGTTAAAGGAATAAACTTCGTCGGATTGAGAGATGCTGGGGATCCGGTAGAAGTAGCTAAGAGATACAACGACGAGGGAGCTGATGAACTTACATTTTTGGATATTACCGCCTCTCATGAAAATAGAAAAACGATAGTTGATGTGGTTCGAGATGTGGCAAAAGAGGTTTTTATCCCCCTAACCGTTGGAGGTGGAATTAGAACTCTTGACGACATCTATTCCCTCTTAAATGTGGGTTGTGATAAGGTGAGTATAAATAGCTCAGCGGTGAAAAATCCAGACTTTATCGATGAGGCCTCTAAGAGATTTGGGAGTTCTACTATTGTAGTTGCGGTTGATGTGAAATTTGTAGATGGGGATTACTATGTTTTTATAAACGGCGGAAGGGTAAAGACAGATAAAAAGGCTATTCCTTGGATAAAAGAGGTATATCAGCGGGGGGCTGGTGAAATTCTCCTAACTTCTATGGATACAGATGGAACTAAGAGCGGTTTCGACTTGAAAATTACTCGTGAAGCTTCTCAATCGGTAGATATTCCTATTATTGCAAGTGGAGGGGCTGGAACTATGGAACATATTAGAGATGCTTTCAAAAATGGAGCCGATGCCTCCCTTGCTGCCTCTATTTTCCATTTTCGAGAGATTGAAATATCTAAGTTGAAGAGCTACCTCATCGAGGAGGGGATACCTGTTCGAATTTAGGGATGAGGTATCCTAATTTTAGAATTTAGCAAATATCCGACTATTGCAATATAGAACAGGATATATATCTCATTCTCAACTATTCCACTGCTCCAAAGAAGATAGATAATCCATAGAAGGATAGCCCCGAGAGGGGTTGGAACTCCTGTGAAAAATTTTTCAACTTTTCCTATATCGGAATTGAGATTGAAATTTATCAACCTTCTAAGTCCCGCGATGGTATAGAAGAGAAAGGCTATTCCAAAAAGAATAGGATTTATAGAACTCTCTTGAAAAATTGCAAAATAGAGAAGCAGAAGAGGGACAATTACAAAAGAGAGAGAGTCAGCGAAGGAATCGAGTTGGATACCAAACGGGGAGGAGAGTCCAAATTTTCGGGCTATCTTCCCATCGAAAATATCGAAAGCTCCTCCAATCCAAGCAGAGATAACAGCTAAATTGTATTCCCCTTTGGATATGAAATAGATAGCTACCACCCCTGCTCCAATATTGGTAAAGGTAAATAGATTTGCTAAATTGAAATTGCTATCCCTCTCAAATAGAAATCTGAACATTCTATTCCTCTTCTAAATACTCTTGAATTGAGACCACTTCAAATCTATCTTTTTTCATCTCTTTCAGAGCTTCGGTGGTGGCTCTGGTTGCTGAAAGGGTGGTAAAGTATGGAATATTTTCACGGAGAACGGTTTGGCGAATCAGTTTCGCATCGTTCTTACTAGAACGGCTATCGCTGGTATTTATAACTAATGCTATCTCTCCATTTTTCAATTTGTCATCAATATTAGGACGACCTTCACTAATTTTTAGAACCTCTTCACTCTCAATCCCGTGTTGTTGAAAATAGCGATGAGTTCCAGAGGTAGCGACAATTTGAAATCCCAATTCTATAAAGTCTCTTGCAATATCCAACGAGTGAGGTTTATCGTAGTCTGTAAGGGATATGAATACTTTTCCACTTCTCGGAATTCTATTTTTAGATGCTAATTGAGATTTTGCGAATGAGATTGGGAAAGAGTGAGAAATTCCCATAACTTCACCTGTCGATTTCATCTCTGGACCTAAAATTAGGTCTGCTCCATCTATCTTATTGAATGGGAATACCGCCTCTTTTACAGCTACATGTTTTCTCAATTTTGGTTTAAATACCTTTCCATCAAACTGAACCACTCCATATCTATCATAGAATTTCAGAGCCTTCTCCAACTCTTCTCCAAACATTACCCGAGTAGCTACCTTAGCCATTGGAATTCCAGTAGTTTTAGAGACAAATGGAACTGTTCGAGAGGCTCTCGGATTTACCTCTATAAGGAATATCTCATCTCGATATATAGCATATTGGATATTCATCAATCCTCGAACTCCAAGACCGATAGCTATATTTTTGGTAATTTCATCAACCTCATCTAATATCTTTTCTGAAATAGAGACAGTTGGCAGAGAACAGGCAGAATCACCTGAATGGATTCCCGCCTCTTCAATATGTTGCATCACTCCACCAATATATACACTCTTTCCATCAGAGATAGCATCTACATCAAGTTCGATAGCTCTATCTAAAAATTGGTCTATCAAGACTGGCGACTCATTGCTAACCGATACCGCCTCGTCCATATACTCCTCTAACTCTTTTTGGTTATATACAATTCTCATAGCTCGACCACCTAAGACATATGAAGGGCGGACTAAAACGGGATAACCTATCTCATCAGCTATCTTATATGCCTCTTCTTTGGTTGTAGCTGTTCCATTTCGAGGCTGTTTCAAGTTGTATTTTTTCAAGAATTTAGAAAACTTCTCTCTATCTTCTGCTATATCTATTACAGATGCAGGAGTTCCAATGATATTAGCTCCATATTCCGTTAGGCTGTTTGCCAATTTGAGCGGGGTCTGTCCTCCAAAATGGACAATTACCCCATCTGGTTTCTCTCTATCTATTACAGATGCTACATGTTCGAAATCTATCGGTTCAAAGTAGAGCTTATCGCTTGTATCGTAGTCGGTTGAAACAGTTTCAGGGTTGCAGTTATACATAATGGACTCCACCCCCATATCTTTTAAAGCAAAGGAGGAATGGACACAACAATAGTCGAACTCTATCCCTTGACCTATCCTATTTGGACCTCCTCCAATAATTAGGACTTTTCTGTTGTCTTTCTCAATTTCTTGATGAGGTTGAAGAGGGTTTTTTTCAAAAGTGGAGTAGAGGTAAGGGGTGAGGGCTTCAAACTCAGCCGAACAGGTATCAACCTCATTGTATTGGTGTTCTATTTGAAATCTTTTTCTACTATTCCTAATCTGGCTTTCTGAAAATCCGGTAAGTTTTGCAATTCTCTTATCAGAGAACCCAATGCTCTTTGCCTCTCTTAGAAGTTCTCTATTATCCAAAATTGAAAAATCTATCTTTTTCTCAAACTCGATTATCTCTCGGATATGGTTTAAGAACCATCTATCAATCTTGGTATATGTGTGAATATCTTCAATATCGAATCCTCGTCGGAAAGCCTCACCCACATACAAAATCCTATCACTATTCGGGTGGCGGAGGTTGTAAATTAGTTCTTCATCTGAACACTCAACCTCATCGAAACCGCTCAATCCAGTCTCCAAAGAGTAGAGAGCTTTTTGAATAGATTCCTTGAATGTTCGCCCGATAGCCATCACCTCTCCAACCGACTTCATAGAAGTTCCAAGCTCATTTTTAGCCTCAGGAAACTTTTCGAAAGTAAATCGGGGGATTTTGGTAACTACATAATCTATAACAGGTTCAAAAGATGCAGGAGTTCCTGTAATATCGTTTGTGATTTCGTCGAGAGTGAAACCGACAGCTAGGAGGGTAGCCACTTTTGCGATAGGGTATCCAGTGGCTTTTGAGGCGAGGGCTGAACTTCTACTAACTCGTGGATTCATTTCGATAATGGTCATTCGTCCATCTTTTGGATTTACAGCAAATTGGACATTACTCCCACCGGTATCTACTCCTATCTCTCTAAGAACAGCAAAAGAGGCATCTCGCATATATTGATACTCTTTATCTGTTAAAGTTAGGGCTGGGGCTACTGTTATAGAATCTCCTGTATGGATACCCATAGGGTCGAGGTTCTCGATGGAGCAGACAATAATAGTATTATCTTTACTATCTCTAATTACCTCCATCTCATACTCTTTCCAACCCAATAGAGACTCTTCTATCAAAATTTCACTAATTGGAGATGCATCTAACCCTTTTCGGGCTATCTCTTTAAATTCCTCAATATTGTAAGCTACTCCTGAACCTCCACCTGCAAGGGTGAAAGAGGCTCGAACTATTAGAGGAAATCCTATCTCTTTTGTAACTTCTAAGGCTTCTTCAAGTGTATAGGCATATTTTGATTTAGGTAAATCTAAACCAATCTTTTTCATTGCCTCTTTAAAGAGTTGTCTATCTTCTCCTTTTTTAATAGCTTCCGGTTTTGCTCCGAGAAACTCCACCCCCTCTAACATTCCTTTTTCATACATGCTCATTGCCACATTTAGGGCGGTCTGTCCTCCCATTGTTGGCAATATTGCATCTACTTTCTCTTTTTTGATAATTTCAGCGATAATATCCTCTTCAATCGGTTCTATATATGTTTTATCTGCAAATTCTGGGTCTGTCATAATAGTAGCGGGGTTGGAATTTATTAGAACCACTCTATATCCCAAACTCTTTAAAGTTTTTACCGCCTGAGTTCCTGAGTAGTCAAATTCAGAAGCTTGACCTATAACTATTGGACCTGAACCTATTAGTAAAATTGTTTTAATATCTGTTCTTTTCGGCATAGAGTTACCCGACCTTTTTATTTTAATTTTATCTAAAACGGATTTATTGTAGGTGGTTTGGAGTTATCTATATCGATGAGGTGGAGATTCAAATATCTTCTATATCGAGGTTTTGAACTGTCTTTTTCAAATCTTCAAAAGTTGTAACGAATTTGGATTTTAGAAGCAAAATTAGATATTTTTCGATAAAGTCTCTTTTTTCCTGAATTTGTGCATGGTGTTCTTTTTCGTTATAGCCTTTGGTGTCGGTGATTTCCAATTTCTCTCGAATAATTTTGGCGATGGTGATATATCGACCTGTATTATTTCCTGTTGGAGATGGTAGGTATTTGTCAATCGCTTTATTCAACTCTTTGAAGGAGTATCCCCCTTCATCTCTGAAATA
>DTUW01000068.1 GCA_012963895.1 Campylobacterales bacterium
TTTATAGCATCAGCTCCCCCCTCTTTCGCTTCTTTAATTAGTCGTTTAGCAATCTCCATACTTCCCTCGTGATTTACACCTGCTTCGGCAATAATATAGGGTTTTTGAATTACAACATCACACGGATTATATTTTTCAAATAGTTCTAATATCTTCATCTCTCTACTCCTCTAAATAATTCTACTAATTTTCTTGAACTTATCTCAATTCCAAACTCTACCATTGACAAATAGTAGTAGTCTTCAAATGTATCTATATCAAATTTCAAATTTGGATAGGCTATCTCTGGATTTGGTTCAAAAGTGGCTATTTTGTATTTTTCAGGATTATTTGTAATATGTAAAAAAGAGTGTTCTCGCTCCTCTTTGGAAATTACACTATTTTCTAACTCCTCCAAAATTTGGAAACTTACTATTTCAGCTCCCAGACCATCGGGATAGCTATTCTCTTTTGGAATATGGTTATATACATAATCGTAGCTATTGGAAAAATAGAAATCGATGAGGTTATCAATCTCTTCACCATCAATTAGAGGGTTATCGGCACATACTCTAACAACATGGGTGGCATTTGCCATTTTTCCAGCTTGATAGAAGCGATTTAAAACATTATTTTCACTACCTCTATATATGGAGATATTGAAATTTCTTTCAACATACTTCACCAAAATATCATTTTCTCTATTTGTAGAGGTTGCAAGAACCACCTCATCTATATATTTGGATTTCTGAACTCTTCTAATGACCCACTCTATTATAGGTTTTCCGTGGAGGGATAGCATCATCTTATTAGGTAACCTACTTGAACCCATTCGGGCTTGAATAATAGCTACTATTTTTTTCAATCCAACAGCTCCAAAATCATATTGACAACTTTTCTTTTATTCTCTCTAAAACTATACTTTTCAATATTGAGAAATAGTAATTCTCGATAATACTTATCAATTAGCAACTTTTCAAAAGTTTCTGCTATCTCTTTCTCTATTCCATCTCGAACCACTCCAAGATTTATAAATCCTCTTTGGAGTTGAGCAAATGAGTGGGTCGCCTCTCTTTCATGTTGAGAAATTACAATAGAAGGGATATTCATGTCTGCAAGTTCGTAAACTGTTCTACCGTTAGAAGATATAGCGATTTGGGACTGCTCCATAATTTTGGAAATTACACCGCTCGAATAGGTAAAATAGATATTGGAATATCCACTATCTGCTATTGTCTTTTCTAATTGTTCTTTATATATATATCCTCCTCCGCAAACTATATTTATTCTTACTCCATATCTCTTTGCAATCGGTAATACTGCACTAAAAGCGAGTTGAGTCAAATTGTTTCTATCACTGCCTCCAAACGATATTAGAACAGCTTCCACATCTTCTATAAATTGATGAGGTCGAGCATCTTCAAATTCATCTCTTAAAAAATAGTATTGGTGTCCCCAACGGTAGTTTTTTCCATCTCGGACTGGATATTCATAGAGTTCGTTTATAGTAATATCTGTCCAGTCAGCACCGCTACCCAAATCCTCAAAATTTACAACCTTAGCTATCTGTTTTAGGTTTCGAATAAATTTCTCATCTGTATTTAGAACATCATTGATAACCAAATCTGGTTTTTCGTTCAAGATAGTTTTTTCCACATCATCGGTAGCTATCACCTTGTAATCTTTGGAGGCGATTTGGGATACTGCCAATCTATATTTTTGATGACAAACAAATACTATTTGATGGTCTGTAATTTCATGAGCCAAAGCAAGAGAACGATAAATATGACCCATTCCTAAATTGGTTGAACCAAAGACATTGATAACTATCTTTTTTCGTTGTAGAAGTTTTTCAGCTACCCACCAATCTTGGAAATTTTCAATCTCTATCGCCTTTTCTGATGGAATTGGGTAGAGATGAAAATCTATCCTATTTGAAAAGAGATTTTTAGATGAGGTGATAATAAATGAGTTTATTTCAGAA
>DTUW01000069.1 GCA_012963895.1 Campylobacterales bacterium
GGTCAAGCATTAATACAATTTGCCTATTTACTTGGGTTTATACAACAGCAAATAACAGGCTGTAAAGTCTTATTGGTAGATTCTAAAAACAATGCAGTTGGGTTTTACAAAAAATTTTCTTTTCAAACTTTGAACATGTTTCAAGATAATAAGCAATATGTTCCATTATTCAAACCAATAATTACAATGAGTCAAGATAAAGACCAAATTGGAAATTTGTTAGATTTTTGCAAAGAATTCAATCTAGAATATGAAAAATCATTTTTAGAAAGGCTTATATGACTTTAAAAGAGAAACTAAAAAATAATATTCTAACTCTTGGTTCTTGGGTAACTATCGGAAATATAGCAGTAGTTGAGATAATGGCTACTGGTGGTTTTGATTGGCTCTGTGTTGATATGGAACATACATCTATCGACCTTCACACTGCCAAAATTCTTATTACCGCTATTCAAGCTAACAACATGAAAGCCCTTGTTAGGGTTAGTAAAAATGAAGAGGTTATTATTAAAAAAGCTATGGATATGGGGGCTGATGGGGTTATTGTTCCTATGATAAACAGCAAAGAAGATGCTTTAAGGGCTGTTAGCTATGTTCAATACCCTCCCTATGGTAATCGTGGAGTTGGACTATATCGAGCGCAAGGGTATGGGATAGAGTTTGAGAAATATAGAGAGTGGGTAAAAGATGAAGCTGTAATTATCGCCCAAATTGAGCATATCGATGCGGTTAAAAATATTGATGAAATTTTAGAAGTTGATGGAATTGATGGGACTATTATAGGTCCTTATGATTTATCTGGTTCTATGGGAATGCCGGGACAATATTACCGCGATGAGGTAAAAGAGGCAATCGAAAAAGTTCGGTTAGCTTGTAAAAGTCGCAATATTCCCTACGGTTTCCATGTGATTGAATCCAATCCTAAGCGGGTATTAGAGAGAATAGAAGAGGGTTGCACTTTCTTAGCTTATAGTTTAGATTTCTTCTTTTTAGGCGATTCTTTGAGAGATGGAATGAAAAAGATAAAGGAAACAATTAGATGAATATCATCGCTATTATTCCTGCTCGTATGGCATCGAGTCGTTTTCCGGGAAAGCCGATGGCTGATGTTTTGGGAATGCCAATGATAGGACACTGCTATTTTAGAACCAAAATGAGTAAATCTCTAAATGAGGTCTATATTGCTACCCCGGATAGGGAGATTTTCGACTATGCTACCTCGATTGGTGCGAAAGCGATTATGACAAGTGATAAACATGAACGGGCTTCTGATAGATGTGCTGAGGCGATGCTGAAAATTGAAAAAGAGACAGGGGAAAGAGTTGATATTATGGTTTTGGTTCAGGGTGATGAGCCTCTTACCTTTCCAGAGATGATAGATGAAGCTATTGAACCGGTCAAAAATGGAGAGGCAAAAATTACCAATCTTGTTGCCGATTTGGAAAGTGTTGAAGAGTTTGAAGACCCGAATGAGGTAAAAGTAGTTTTAGACCAAAACAATTTTGCCCTCTATTTTTCAAGAGAACCTATTCCAAGTAGAAAAAAGGGAGTTCTAGATGTTCCTATGAAAAAGCAGGTTTGTGTAATTCCATTTGAGAGGGATTTCCTTTTGGAATATAATGCGACACCTCCAACCCCTTTGGAAATTATTGAATCTGTGGATATGATGAGAATTTTAGAGACTGGTGGAAAAGTGAAGATGGTTGAGACTAAATATAAGACTAAGGCAGTTGATACCAAAGAGGATTTGGAAAAAGTTATTGAGATGATGAAAAGAGACAAAATAAAGGATAAATATCTATGAGAGAAAAATTAAAAAAAGTAGTTTTTTGGCTTCTTGCTAAATCTCTAATTAGTGCAAACAAAGAGAGAGATGAGGTTGAACTGAAAAAAAAGTTACAACAAATAATCCCAGATTTAACTAATCAATATTCTAC
>DTUW01000070.1 GCA_012963895.1 Campylobacterales bacterium
CCAAGAGTCTCTAAGTCGTCCTGTCAAAAGTTGGAATGGATACTCTTTTGATGGTTTGTCGAAACTCTCCACCTCATCGGGAAAAATGATATTTGCCTTCTTGAATTTGAACTCTTCACCCCATCTAAAACTGGACTTTTTAAGTTGGGAATATGAGGTTTTATAGATGTCAATATCAGGAGATAACTTGGTCATCTCTCTATATTCGTTGAATACCTCTTCTGAATTTTGATAGCTAAATTCATTGTGATACCCCAACCCTTGACCTATTTTCGCAAAGATTTCCCAATCTTGAAGAGATAGACCACTCTTAGGATATAGAGGAGCTTGATAATTGAGAACCCTATCCAGATTTACCTGTGTTCCCTCCTTCTCCCCAAAAGGTGAAGCTGGTAATATCATATCTGCAAACTTGGAGGTTTCGGAATTTGTATAGCTATTCAATTCTACTATAAAACCTATATTACTAAATCTCTCTTCTATAAGATTTCTATTAGGTAGGTGATAGACTGGGTCGGTATGGGCAACCAATAGAAAATCTAAATTACCCCTCTCTATCATCTCAAAAGCAGTTAAACCTGCTTGTTGAGGTATTCCAGAGGTATTCCAAAACTCCTCAACCTTTTTCACATTTTCAGGGGTATAGTCAAGATGGACAGCAAGGGTGGTAGCCAATCCTCCAACCTCTCTCCCCCCCATAGCATTTGGTTGTCCTGTAAGGGATAGAGGACCATTCTTAGGCTTGAATATCTTACCAGTCAATAGATGGAGGTTGATAATAGCAAGGTTTGAAGCTACTCCATTGATACTCTGATTTATCCCCATAGTCCAAGAGGTAACAATATTTTCAGAGTTTATCCAAAGTTGTATAAACTGCTCAAACTCCTCTTTTGAGACCCCCGCCCGTTCCAAATTGGTATCAATATCGATATTTACCAATTTTTGGAGGTATTCTCCATAACCTAATAGAGATAGAGATGGTTGAAATTTACCAAGTTGGTAAAGTCGTTTAGCTACTGCATTGAGAAAATATATATCCCCTCCTGAATTGATAGCTATATGTAAATCACTCGTTTTAGCTGTCTTAGTCTTTCTCGGGTCGATAGTTACAACTTTCAACCCCCTTTTTTGAGCTTTTCTAACCTTTTGGTGGAGGACTATATGGCTCTCTGCAATATTTGCACCTATCAAAATATATAAATCACTATCTAAGGCATCTTGTTGAGTTAGAGGAACATAATCGAGTCCGATACTCTTTTTATATCCAACTACTGCACTTGCCATACAGGTTCTACTATTGGTATCTACATGATTGGTTTTGATAAATCCCTTAGCCAACTTATTAGCTACATAGTAATCCTCATTCAAAAGCTGACCAGAGAGATAAAAACCTATCTTGTCCGATGAGGTAGCTTGGATTTTGCGAACGATAATATCTATCGCATCGTCCCAAGAAATTTCGCGAAATGGACTATCTCTATTTTCACGATATAGAGGGGCTAGAATTCTGTTTTTCGATATATATCTAAGTTGCTGACTACCTTTCAGACAGACCAAACCGCTATTGGTAATATGTTCCCTATTACCAAATATCTTATTCTTCTCAAAATCGACACTCAATCCACAACCGACCCCACAATAGGCACAGGTAGTATTTTGGTTCATTGTGTTACTCGCTCCAACTCTTTTATTACTTCCGATATAGAGCTATATCTATTCTCTTTTGATATAGCTTTGTCAGCTATACCACAAATATCCATAATCCATCTTCTAATTTTGTCGAGTTTTGGAAAAGAGAGGCAAAATTTATCCATTGAAGAGTGAGACCACATTTTTTGAGCCACAGCCTCGAACTTATGCCCTTTTGGTAACCTCTTAGCTATCTCTTTTCCGAGATATTCGATGATATATTTTTCCCCTTTCCAAGCTGGAAAGTTTTCTATCACTTTCAAAGGAGCTAACTCTGGAAAAGCCCTATTGAACTTCAAAATAAACTCCAAAACTTGTAAAGGGTAGTGAGATAGAACTCTATTCTCAAACTCTGAAAAACTCTCATTGCTATTTTTCATCTCTCTATATATCTTCATCAAATTTGAAACATAGATATTTACATCTGAAAGAGGGGCGGACTTTATCAACCTTTTTCCTTCTCTCGCCCCTTTACCCATCTTACCACCGATAAAGATATGAGCTCCACTTACACTCTCTCCATTCTGTTTAACCCGAACCCCTTCAAATCCAATATCTCCAATTCCGTGAATTCCACACCCTTTCGGACAGGCACTCCAATGAAACCTAACTATTGAATTGTTTTCTAACGGAACATTTTCAGATAGGTAATTGGCTAATTTTATAGCATCGGGCTTATTCTCTATTACCCCATATGGACACTCTTTTGAACCTGCACAAGCTACCATATTCTGGAAATATGGATTATCGAACTTTCCATATTTCTGGAATATCTCATATTTGGATAGGTCGTCTTTTGTAACCCCAACTATATATAAATTTTGGTCATAAGTTAGCCTAATTTCTCCACCAACCTCATCGGCAACCTGTGAAGCCTTCACCATATCACTACCAGAAAAGATACCTGATGGAACAATAACCAATTTTGCATATCTGCTATTTTTGAGTTCCACCAATCCATCTCTATTCTGATTCTCTATATCTACTAGTGTAGTTCCAGCAGTAGCAAAATCGTAGTTACTAACTTCTCTAATAGCCTCTTCGAACTTCTCTATCCCTACCGCTTGTAAAAGATAGAAAAGTCGATTTTTATTCCTATTATCTCGAAATCCATAATCTCTAAATAGTGTAATTATCGTTTTAAAAAGTAGAACCACCTCATCACTATTTTTCACAAATATATTGGTCTGTTTTGCAGTCTCTCCAACTTTACCACCGAGATAAAGATTGAAACCATACTCTCCATTCTTTGATGCTAAAACAAATCCCAAATCCTGAGCAAAGACATTTGCCCTATTGGCAATACTTCCATTTATTCCTATATTGAATTTACGAGGTAAAACAGATAGCCATTCCGGTTTTTTCCAAAAAAACTTAGTCATCTCTAAAACAATATCATCTGTTTCAATATAGCTATCTTTTGCAAATTGATTAAGAGGGTCGGTGATAATAGTTCTAATATTATCTACCCCAGTCTGGAATGGAGATAGTCCGATTTCGTCAAGCTCTTTTAAAACAGCTGGAATATCTTCTATCTTCAAAAATCTGAGTTGGAACTGCATTCGAGTTGTAATATCGATATAGTCCTGTCCATATTTGATAGCTATCTCTCCAACCCGTTTAGCTTGATGAGGTGTCAATTTTCCATTAGGAACTCGAACCCTCATCATAAAGGAGTTTGGTTCATTTCTATCGAAAATTCCAAACGATTTGAGAAAAAAATCTAAATCCTCTTTCGGAATAGAGCTATATCCATTTTTAGCATACTCTTCTAATTTGTTTAGAGTATCGATAGGACTCTTTTTGCTTTTCAGTTTCTCTATCTTATTCAGTTTCTTACTTCTATGTTGAAATGCTTCAATCAAATCAGCAACCATTATAAAACTCCTTTTGAAATTGTTTATCTAATTTAGCTACTTCTCCAAATACCAAAATAGCTGGTTTCGTTACCTCTTTTGCAAGAGATACCAAATTTCCAAACTCCCCTAATACCCTCTTTTCATTTGGACGAGAGATATTGGAGACTATTAGAACTGGTAAATTGTTAGAAACCCCCAACTCTATCCCCTTTCGATATATCTCCTGAACTCTTGAAAGTCCCATTAGAACTATTATCGTATGGTTCTCAATTTTCAAAAGATGAACCCAATCGAGATTTACCCTATTACCTGCAAGATGGGCAGAGACGATAGAGAGACCAGAAGCATACCCTCTTAGGGTTGGAGGTAGCCCGAAAGAGGTTGCAGAAGAGACCCCAGGGATTACCTCTACATCTATCCCCTGCTGGACTAAGTGCAGAAACTCTTCCCCTCCTCGACCAAATATATACGGGTCTCCTGCCTTCAATCGACCAACTAGATTCCCTTTCTCAACCTCATCAACTATCAGCCTATTTATTTCACTCTGCTTTTTGGAATGGCTACCCTTCTGTTTTCCGACCGACACAAGGCGACAACTCTTAGGAACTAAATCCAGTATCTCTTTTGAGATGAGGTGGTCATAGAAGATAGTATCAAGAGTTTGGATAGTTCGATATGCTTTAATTGTAAGCAGTTCAGGGTCGCCTGTCCCTGCTCCAATTAGATAGACCTTTTTGGTAAATCCCTGTTTAGTCTCCTTTTCAATGGAGGCTATATCTATATTTCCGTTTTCCCTCTCCTTGCCAAATTTCTCCAAAAGGTCTCCAAAGTTGGCTGGGATAAGTTGCTCTATCCTGTTTCTAATAAGTTGTCCCATCTTTGGACTTTTTCCAGAGGTAGAAACGGCTATTTTGAGTCCTTTTCGGATAATGAGTGAATTGAAGAAGAAATTGGAATCTGTCGGATTATCTACCCTATTTACAAGTAAAAACCTCTTTTTCCTCTCCTGTTTTAAATACTCTCCGACCTCATCGGAACCGGTTGCATCAATAATATAGTCGAAATTTGCAATATCTGTAAGTTCTATCTTTTTTTCAACCTTACGACACTCTGGAAAATCTGGATAGAAGTTTTCAGCAATAGCGGTAAAAGGTATCTGATTTCTAATTAGTATCTCCGCTTTATGTTTAGCTACCTTACCACCTCCAAGCAGTCCAACCTTTCCCCTTTCCAGATTTGCAAGAGTAATAGGTAGAGTTGCCATGTTAGATAACCAATTGGAGAATATTGAGGATAGCCATTATCCAAAAACCTATCTTGTAGAATTTTAGGGGGTCTCTTTCGAGAAGTGGAGCATCTCGATTTAGAATAGGTTGGACTTTGTCGGGGTGTTTGAGGTCGTAATCAACTTCTGAAAAGTGTCTATATCTGATAGATGTATCTTTATGAACCATTCTTAGAATCAAATTATTGAACCACTCAGGAATATTATGATTTAGCTCCTTTGGAGGTTTTGGAGGTTTTGCAAATGTTGGAGTTTGGAAAGGTTCTATCTCTCCATAAGGAAACTGCTTAGTAAGAATTCTATATATAGTAACTCCAATAGCAAATATTTCACTCTGTTCAGAGATTGGGGCAGATTGAAACCTTTCAGGAGAGAGATATGATGGAGTTCCTGCCCTATTGGTAATTGAAAAAATATCGACAATTGAGCCGTAATCGACTATATAGAATTTTCCCTCTTTGGTTCGGATAATATTTTCAGGCTTAATATCTCCGTGAGCTAAGTTGTAATTTATAAGATATTGGGAATTTTCCAATAGAACTTGGAGGACTTGGGTGGCTTCACTAATATCAATATTGTTTTTCGATATATACTCCTCTAAGTTCTCACCTTCTATATATTCCAAAATGTAATATCTGTATGTTCTATCTTCTGGAATATATGCCTTAGGCATATGTTTCGGATTGAGCCGTTTAGCATTCCAAGCCTCTCGAACAAATAGATTTAGCTCCTCTTTGCTATCTAAAACAGAGAGGGGAGGGAATTTGATAACAACCTTTTCCCCGTCTTTTTCAGCTAACCAAGTTCTACGATTTTGGATAAGAGATTTTTTTAGAACATATCCATCAATATTATCATTTTCATTCAGCTCCTCTGGAATAGTAAGGTTTTTGGATACCTGTTTTTCTACCTCATCTTCTTCATTGATTTTCAAAACAATAGCTGAGGTATCATCGCGGAGATTTTCGAAACTCTTTTTATTGATATATTTCACAATCCCTTTTGCAAATAGAGGGATATGTTCTATAAGTTCTTTCTCATCAACTTCATTATATACCCCATCACTACACAATAGGATATAGTCATCTTTTCTAAGATTGTTTTCGAAAAAGTAGGGTTCAATCTCTTTGGAAAGTCCAACAGCTTTGATAAGCACATGGCTATTTTCCTCGTCGTCCAATGTGTGGTCGGTTGAGAGTTGGTGGAGCTTATTATCTCTCAATAGATATACTCTACTATCTCCTACATTTGCTCCATAGAGGCGATTACCTTCAATCACAACAATAGTTAGAGTTGTAAGATATTGAGGAGAGCCATATTCCATCTCTGAACGACTATATAGGATAGTGTTGATGGAATTTATAAATTGTTCGAGGGCTTGGGGAATATCCCACATATTTGGTTTTAGTTCAAAACTTTTTAAAAGGTAATTTACAACCTCTTTGGAGGCAGTCCGCCCCTCTTTTGCACTACCAACCCCATCACATAGAACGGCAACGGTAGTGTTAGCAAAGTGTCCTATATCAAAGTAATCATCACTTAGAAGCTCAGCCCCTTTTGCTAATCCAAAGGCTGAACTTTTGATATTAGATTTTTCCACCGGCTTGAACTCCCCAAGTGGTTCGCCATCGAGTTTTTACCATGCTAATTCCAAAGATGGCTATCAATACTACCCCTGCAAAAGAGATAAAGCCTATCGAGTAACTACCAGTAGCCCCTTTGACATACCCAAGCATAGTTGCCAATAGAGAACCACCAAAGCCTCCTGATGCTCCAATAATTCCTGTCATAATCCCTATATCTTTTCCAAATCTCTGAGGAACTAATTGGAAAACTGCACCGTTAGCCATTCCGAGACTTGCCATAGTTAGAAATATTATAGATATTGCAAGATAGAAATCAGTTACAAACATTCCATTTATAAATGCGAGAGTAGCCACCGCTCCATAGAAGAGATAGAGAGATTTGACCCCTCCAATCCTATCGGCTACATATCCGCCAACAGGTCTCAAAACTGCACCAGCAAAAATTGTAATAGCTCCAAAATATCCAGCCACAACTTTTACATTCTCTTCATTGAGGAATTGAGAACCAAATAGAGCCATCTCCGATTGATATTCATTTATTAGATAGACCTTCATATATCCAGCAAAACCGACAAATCCACCAAATGAGATTGCATAAAATAGGCTAAACCACCAAGTATCTTTATCCTTTAATAGTCGTCCATAGTCTGATAGCTTCTTTGGACGAGGGGTATAAACCTCAGGCGGAGCATCTTTGGCTACAACTGCATAAATGATTAGAATAATTAGAGATAGAAACCCTCCAACTCCAAAGACTGCCTGCCAACCCCAAAGTTCAGCAATCTTAGGAGCAAATAGGAAATCTATAACAACTCCAATATTTCCAGCTCCTGCAATTCCTAATACTACTCCTTGTAGATGAGGTGGATACCATTGTCCAGCTTGTGGAAGAGCTACCGCAAAACTTGCACCAGCTAAACCGAGAATAGCCCCCATCACTAAAAGAGCTTCATAACTTTGGAAACCGAAAAGATAGCCATAGAAGAGACCACCTACTACAAGAGTTTGGGCAAATAGTGCTGTTATCTTTGGACCAAACTTATCAACTCCAAACCCTAAAACTATTCTCAAAACTGCACCAGCAAAAATTGGAACAGCCACCATCGTTCCTATCTGCCCATCGGTCAATCCGCCCGGAATATCAGCCGTTATCTCCTGAGCCAGAGGCCCCAGCATCAACCAAACCATAAAAGAGAAATCGAAGTAGAGGAAAGAGGCAAAGAGGGTAGGCCAATGTCCTTTGCCTTTGAGTTCGCTAAAAGCCATCAACTCTCCTTTTTTGGACTGCAACTATACTTAAATTTATCTTAAATTCACCTTTTTCTATTTCCAAAATAGCCATATATCGATATTCTGCAAT
>DTUW01000071.1 GCA_012963895.1 Campylobacterales bacterium
GTTTATCTTTCATTATAAAAAATCCTCTCTAAAATTTATTTATGATAGTTTTATAGTCGCTAAATTAGAATTTATAATATTTCAAAGATAAGGACTTTGGGAAATGGAAAAGTTATTCTATCCAAACAGAGAAGAGGCAAAGAAGGCGAGGATTCGCAATATTTGCGAATATCAGGAGTTGGTTGAAGAGGCAAAAGAGGACTATGAAGGATATTGGGGAAGACTTGCAGAAGAAAAGATAGATTGGTTTGAACCTTTTGACCAAGTATTAGATGAGAGCAATCCCCCTTTTTACAAATGGTTTATAGGTGGGAAACTAAATGTTAGCTATCAATGTATAGATAGACATTTGGAGAGTAGAAAGAATAAGGCAGCTATTATTTTTGAGGGAGAACTGGGAGATAAAAGGGTTATCACATATCGCGAACTTTACTACGAGGTAAATAGAACAGCGAACCTATTGAAAAATAGATTTGGGATTTCCAAAGGTGATAGGGTTGTTATCTATATGCCTATGATTCCTGAAACCACTTTCATGATGTTAGCTTGTGCAAGAATAGGGGCTATCCATTCGGTTGTCTTTGGTGGTTTTTCTGCTGATGCTCTCCGCGACAGGATTGAAGATGCCCAAGCAAAATTGGTTATTACAGCTGACGGAGCATATCGACGAGGAAAGCCGTATATGTTAAAACCGATAGTAGATGAAGCTCTATCCAAAGGGTGCGAATCGGTTGAAAAGGTTCTAATTGTTGAACGGAATGGAGAAGAGATAGAGTATATTGAAGGTAGAGACTATCTATATAATGAGTTGGTCAAACAGGAATCCCCGATTTGCGAACCTGAGATTATGGATTCAGAAGACCCGCTATTTCTACTATATACATCAGGCTCAACTGGAAAACCGAAAGGGGTTCAACACTCACAAGCTGGATATATTCTCCATGCAATGGTTACTATGGAGATGGTTTTTGATATTCGAGAAAACGATACCTATTGGTGCACTGCCGATGTTGGTTGGATAACAGGACACACCTATATAGTTTATGGTCCTCTTGCTGTTGGAGCAACTACTATCATCTATGAGGGAGTTCCAGTCTATCCTGATGCTGGTCGATGGTGGAGAATGGTTGAAGAGTATCAAGTAAATCAGTTCTATACCGCTCCTACTGCTATTAGACTTCTTCATAAAACAGGAATAGAAGAACCTAAAAAGTATGACCTCTCATCTCTTAGAATTCTCGGAACTGTTGGAGAGCCTATCAATCCTGATGCTTGGCTCTGGTATTACAATGAAGTTGGAGGGGGTCGCTGTCCTATCGTTGATACTTGGTGGCAGACTGAAACAGGCGGACACATGATAAGTCCTATCCCTTTTGCCACCCCTATAAAACCGGGGTCAGCAACAAATCCATTACCGGGTATTATGGCTGAGATTGTCGATGAGGTTGGCAATCGAGTTCCGCAAGGCGAAAAAGGTTTCTTATGTATTACCAAGCCGTGGCCTTCAATGATTAGGACTATTTGGAATGACCCTGAGAGATTTAAAAAATCCTATTTCGGCGATGTAACCAAAGATGGAAAACCTATCTATTTCTCAGGTGATGGAGCTATCTACGACGAAAATGGATATATAGTAATCACTGGTCGGGTAGATGATGTTATCAATGTTTCAGGACATAGATTAGGGACTGCTGAAATTGAGTCGGCTATCGGAAACCACGACAATGTAGCAGAGGTTGCGGTAGTTGGAAAACCTCATCAGCTCAAAGGTGAATCTGTTTTTGCCTACATTGTTCTAAAAAGTGAAGATAGCTTAGGTGAAGATGTTGAACTCTTGAAGGAGATAAATAGTATTATCTCCAAAGAGATAGGAGCTATTGCTAAGTGTGATGAGATAATGGTAGTTTCAGGACTTCCAAAAACGAGAAGCGGTAAGATAATGAGAAGAATCTTACGAGCAATAGCGAAAGGGGAAAAGATAAATCAAGATATTTCTACCCTTGAAAATCCAGCTGTTGTTGAGGAGATAGAGAAAAAATTCCAGATGAAGTAGGCAGATGAAGAGGTATCTAATATTTTTTTTACCTCTCCTCCTCTTTGGGGGGATAGGGGTAATTAAGAAGATTCGGAATGATGTTTTTGTAATTAGAAACGGAGATACACTGGAAACTAAGCCCGGTTTCGAACTCCTATCAAACGATATAGTTGTTACAGGTGATAAATCAAAAGCGAAACTGGTATTTCAAGATAAGACGAAAATAACTCTTGGGAAAAATTCCATCTTTGAGATTCAAAAATATCTATTCGACGGAACTAAGAAATCCAGAGCAAAATTCAAAGCTAAATATGGATTTTTCAATGCAGTAACTGGAAAGATAGGAAAGGTAGCCCCTGACAATTTTGCACTCAAAACTAAGACAGCTACTATTGGAGTTAGAGGGACTGAATTCGAGGGGGTTGTATCTCCTTCAAAAGAGGGGGTGAAATGTGTGAAAGGGACTATCGCCGTTAGTGCAAAAGGTAAAACTATTATTTTGAATGAAGGTGAAAGCCTCGAAATTACAGAAGAGCTATTCAATCCAAAATTTATAGGAGAGATAAAATCTATTGAAGGGGTAGCTTTTGTTAAAGATGGAAAAAATATATTTGTAGCATCAGTTGGTCATCTTCTCCGTCCAAAAGAGATATTAGTAGCTGGATATGACTCGAAAGTTGTTTTAGAACTTGTTGATAAAGCAGTTGTGGAGGTTCATAAAAATTCAGGTTTTATTGGAGATTTCAAAAATGGAAAAGAGAAAATAGATGTTTTGAAAGGGGTAATCACGATAAAAGCTAAAAATGGTGAAAAGAACTTTTCACAGGGAAATATCGTATTCTTGAAAGATGGCAAATTATGATAAAATTCCAACTCAAATTAGGTCACATAACTCAGTGGTAGAGTGCTACCTTGACATGGTAGTGGTCGCTGGTTCGAGTCCAGCTGTGACCACCACTAATCTATATCTCTTGCAAGTTGGAATATATGTCCAAACTCCTTTGTAAATCCTTCACATCTATCGCAAATCTCTTTTGAGCTATCTTGTCTCACAAATGGAGTTTTACACTCTATACATGTTCCCATTTCGAATTGAATCAATTTGGTAGGTTTCAATAATTCGATACTCTCTATCTCTTTTCTGATTTCAACTCCATCAACCTTACAAATATCTAAACAGATACCGCAACCTATACAGCGGTTGGAATTTATGTATATGGACAATAAATCAGAGGAGCGAAACAGGGCATCTGTTGGGCAGAACTGGATACAATCTCCGCAATTATTACAATTACTATTTATAGATACTGAATTTAGTATCTGAAACTCTCCTATTTCCAACTTTTCAACTTGCTCCAATATCCCTACCTCATCGAGGCTATCTAATAGTAATTTATGTTTTAGAGGATATACCTTTTTCCAATTTGGGTCTCTTTGTAGTTTGGTATCTATTCTCTTTCTATCCTCTTCATCGATTGAGAACCTTTCCAATACTTTTCCAAAAAGTCTCCTTTTAGGTTCTTCTCTCTGTTCGTAGGTAATTTCTACTCTTTGGGTAGCTTCTATACTCTCCAAAAATCTATTAGCCTCTTCAATTCTCTTCTCAATTTTGGATTGAAACCTATCCCCTATTTCACATTGAGAGCAGAGAGACAAATCACATATAGGAGCTGTTTCAGATTGGAGAGCCATTATTGCAAAGTGATATATATCAAATTTAGCGAGACACTCCTTTTTTTCTTTACAATCTAGGTATCTCTTTTCAGATAGTCCAAACTCCAAAGCCTCTCTATTAGGTTCTATATTTGCAATAGTTATAGCTTCTGTTGGACACCCCCCTAGACAAGCTGAGCATAAGGTGCATAGTTCGGGTTGAACTCTAATTTTGTTTTGAAATATCGAAAATACATTTTCGGGACACTCATCTACACATATAGAGCAACTATTGTAGTAGTAACTATTTCGGATACAACTCAAACTATCATACTCTATCTTTTTCACCCGCTTCCCTCTCTAATAGATAGTTGTAATCAGCTACAAGAAATTCGATGATGAAATCGAAAAGCTCTCGAAAAAATGGGGTTGATGCCATACTTTTCATTCCGATGAGGTAAGGGATAACCCATTTCAATAGATGAGTTTCTAAAAACTCCCTTTGAGTTTGGAACTCGTCCCGAAATACCACCATCTGCATAAATCCGAACTCTATCCCTAGATGGTCTGGGGATACAATATCGGTTTGGTTCATATCTATCTCAAAGCCGTGTCTAAAATAGAACTCCATTACAGGATTTTGAAGCCCTACCAGTGCCTCCTGTTTTGCATCTAAAACAAAAGATTCTATCGGTTGAGTATGGAGAAGAAACATAGAGCTATAATCTACATTTAGCTCATCTTCTATCTTTTTAAGGTCGTGGAATTTGAAATAGTTTAGGGTTTCGTTTCCTATTAGTTGTAGTAGCTCCTCATTTCGAGCCAAATCCTCTATTAGAAATCTATCAGGAACATCTGAAAAGATACGAGATAGAAAAGCATATATCATAGTTCTCTGCTGTTTTTCCATTGTTCTCCTTATCTGTTTAGAACCGAAACATATCATATATAGATTAATATTCCCTTTTCGATATAATTTCGGACTAAAATTTATATTTAAGGTGGAAGATGCCAACCATTAACCAACTTGTTAGAAAGGAGAGAAAAAAGGTAGTTAAGAAATCAAAATCACCAGCCTTGAAAAACTCTCCACAAAGAAGAGGAGTATGTACAAGAGTATATACAACAACTCCTAAAAAACCTAACTCAGCTTTAAGAAAAGTGGCAAAAGTTCGATTGACAACAGGGATTGAAGTAATCTCCTATATAGGAGGTGAAGGACACAATCTACAAGAACACAGCATAGTATTGGTTAGAGGTGGTAGGGTAAAAGACTTGCCAGGGGTAAAATACCACATCGTTAGAGGTGCTTTGGATACTGCCGGAGTTGCCAATAGAACCGTTTCTCGTTCTAAATATGGAACGAAAAAACCTAAAAAATAGTAAAGAGGATTGAAGTTTGAGAAGAAGAAGAGCTCCAAAACGGGAAATAATGGCTGACCCTATATATAATAGTGTTATCGTTACAAAACTTATAAATAAGGTTATGCAGGACGGAAAAAAGTCAGTAGCTGAAAAGCTAGTATATAGTGCTTTTGAAATTGCTTCTAAAAAGACAAATGGAGAGAAAAAAGGAATTGAAATTTTCAACGATGCGGTTGAAAATTTGAAACCTATCTTAGAGGTTAGAAGTAGAAGAGTTGGAGGAGCAACCTACCAAGTTCCAGTTGAAGTTAGACCTGAAAGACAACTCTCATTAGCTCTAAGATGGTTAGTTGATGCATCTAGAAATAGAAACGAAAGAACAATGGCGGAAAGATTGGCTAATGAAATATTAGATGCTTCTAATAGCAAAGGTGCTGCATTTAAGAAGAAAGAAGATATTTACAAAATGGCTGAGGCAAATAAAGCATTTGCCCACTATCGATGGTAATACTCCACAACTCCTATGGGGGATTTTTCCCCTCTACCTCTTTTACAAATTCACAAATCAGAATATAGGATATTGGAAAAATGACACGAAAAACACCTTTAAAAGATGTGAGAAATATAGGTATTGCTGCTCACATTGATGCAGGAAAAACTACCACAACTGAACGGATACTATTCTATACAGGGGTTTCCCATAAAATTGGAGAGGTTCATGATGGTGCTGCCACTATGGACTGGATGGAGCAGGAGCAGGAGAGAGGTATTACAATTACTTCTGCTGCTACAACCTGTTTCTGGAAAGGGAAACAGATAAATATTATTGACACTCCGGGGCATGTCGATTTTACTATTGAAGTTGAGCGGTCAATGAGAGTTTTAGATGGTGCTGTTGCCGTCTTCTGTGCTGTTGGTGGTGTCCAACCACAATCTGAAACAGTTTGGCGACAAGCTGATAAATATGGAGTTCCTCGGATTGTCTTTGTAAATAAGATGGATAGAATTGGAGCCGACTTTTATAGTGTTGAACAGCAAATCAAAGAGAAACTAAAAGCTAATCCTGTGCCTATCCAAATTCCTATCGGTGCTGAGGAAAACTTCAAGGGAGTTATCGACCTTGTCCAGATGAAAGCTATCGTTTGGGACGACGATGCTAAGATGGGTTCAGAATACCATGTTCAAGAAATTCCAAGCGACCTCATCGACAAAGCAGAAGAGTATCGCGAAAAGATGATAGAAGGTATCTCAGAAGCCGAAGGGAACGAGGAAATTATGGAGAAGTTCCTTGAAGGTGAAGAGATTTCAGAAGAGGAGCTAATTGAGGGAATTAAGACAGCTACCCTTGCAATGGAAGCTATTCCTATGACTTGTGGTAGTGCTTTTAAAAATAAAGGGGTGCAAACTCTATTAGATGCTGTTATCAACTACTTACCTTCTCCAACAGAAGTAGCAAATATTCGAGGTGTAAAAGTAGATAATCCAGAAGAAGAGGTTTCAGTAGAATCCACAGACCAAGGAGACTTTGCAGCTCTCGCCTTCAAAATTATGACAGACCCATTTGTTGGACAACTAACATTTATTAGAGTATATAGAGGGAAATTGGAATCTGGCTCTTATGTTCTCAATACAACAAAAGGGAAAAAAGAGAGAATCGGGCGAATTCTAAAAATGCATGCCAATAAGAGAGAGGAGATAAAAGTTCTCCATGCAGGTGAGATTGGGGCAGTTGTGGGATTGAAAGATACTACAACTGGTGATACTCTCTGTTCAGAAAGAGATAAGATAATTCTTGAAAGAATGGAATTCCCTGAACCTGTTATCTCTGTGGCTGTTGAACCTAAAACAAAAGCTGACCAAGAGAAGATGGGGATTGCATTAAACAAGTTGGCACAAGAAGACCCATCATTTAGAGTCTCTTCTGATGAAGAATCTGGGCAGACTATTATTTCCGGTATGGGTGAGCTTCATTTAGAAATTATTGTAGATAGAATGTTGCGAGAGTTCAAAGTTGAGGCAAATATTGGAGAACCACAGGTAGCCTATCGAGAAACTATCAAGCAAGAAGTTAAACACGAATACAAATATGCTAAACAGACAGGTGGTAGAGGACAATATGGACATGTTGTCTTTACTATGAAACCTGTTGAGCCGGGTAGCGGATTTGTATTCCACAACGAGATAAAAGGTGGAGTTATTCCAAAAGAATACATTCCAGCAGTTGAAAAAGGTTTCAAAGAGGCTATGCAAAATGGTGTCTTAGCTGGTTATCCAATTGAAGATATTGAAATATTCCTAACTTTCGGTTCTTATCACGAAGTCGATTCCTCTGAAATGGCTTTTAAACTTGCTGCATCTATGGGATTTAAAGAGGCAGCCAGAAAAGCTGACCCTGTTCTACTTGAACCTATGATGAAAGTTGAGGTTGAAGTTCCAGAGGAGTTTATGGGTGATGTGATTGGAGACCTCAACAGAAGAAGAGGACAGGTCAATAGCATGGGTGATAGAGGTGGAAATAAGACAGTTACCGCTTTTGTCCCACTCGCTGAAATGTTTGGATATTCAACCGATTTGAGAAGTGCTACACAAGGTCGAGCTACATATTCTATGGAGTTTGACCACTATGAAGAGGTTCCAAAAAATATAGCTGACGAAATTATCAAACAGCGAAACGGATAATAT
>DTUW01000072.1 GCA_012963895.1 Campylobacterales bacterium
ACTTTTTTAGTTACAAAATGTGCGAGATAGTGGGTGAAGATAAGAAATAGGATACCCGATACTATTACTCCTGTTGAAATTTCTATTAACATCTCTTTTCATATCCTTAGTTTTTGGAGTGATATAGTAATCGGCTCTAATATCGTGATTTTCGGTAATAGTTGTTTTGCTAATACATTCTAAATTTTGGGTGAAGATTGTGATTGGTCTTTTGGGTAGATGTTGGAAGAAGCGGTCATACATACCTTTACCGAGTCCAATCCGCCGAAAGCTCCTATCAATTCCTATGACAGGAACTATTACTATATCAACTCGCTTGATTTTCATTTTTGAATTACCGCTTTCCAAAGTTCCGAAGCCACTCCGAAATAGCGGTAATCGAAATTTTACCATTTTGAAAGTGTCGCCCTCGATAAAGGGGATATATATATCAACCCCCTTTTTTCGAAACTTTTTCAACAGGGGATATATATCGGGTTCAAATTTTAGAGGTAGGTAGAATAGGATAGATTTCGGTTTTAGAAGATTTAGCAATAGTTCCAGTTTCTGATTTACTTTATAGGAGTATATTCTCCTCTGTTGGGGGGAAAGGGCTTTCAATCTCTGAATAGCCCTTTTTCTAAAAAGTTCCTTACTCAACTTCTATCAATTTCCAAGGTAGTCCCTGTCTATTTAGCTCCTCCATAAATGGGTCGGGGTCGAACTCTTCCATATTGAATACCCCTTCTCCGTTCCATTTTCCTTCTAATATCAATTTAGCCCCTATCATAGCAGGAACTCCTGTGGTATAGGACACTCCATTAGCCCCTGTCTCTCTATATGCCTCTTCGTGTTGGGATACATTGTATATATAGATGGTTTTCTCTTTTCCATCTTTTACCCCTGTTACATATACCCCTATATTTGTTTTTCCTTTGGTTCTCTCTCCTAAGGTGGCTGGGTCGGGCAGTATCGCTTTTAGGAATTGGAGCGGAACAATCTCCTGACCGTTGAAATTTATCGGCTCGATTGAGGTCATTCCAACATTTTCTAAAACTCTAAGGTGGGTTAGATACTTTTCGGAAAAAGTCATAAAAAAGCGAATCCGTTTGAGATGAGGTATATTTTGAACGAGGCTCTCCATCTCTTCATGGTAGATGAGGTAGCTATCTCTAACTCCAATTTCTGGATAGTCCCAATCTATCTTTTTGGAAAGTGCTGGAATTTCTATCCATTCACCATTTTCCCAATATCTACCGTTAGCGGTTATCTCTCTAATGTTGATTTCAGGGTTGAAGTTGGTGGCGAATGGGTATCCGTGGTCTCCGTCGTTGCAATCGAAAATATCTATATAGTGAATCTCGTCGAAATGGTGTTTTTGAGCATAGGCGATAAATACATTGGTTACCCCAGGGTCAAAACCGCTACCAAGCAATCCCAAAACCCCCGCCTGTTTGAATGCTTCATCTCTCGCCCACTGCTCTTTATATTCAAATTTAGCAGTGTCAGGGTGTTCATAGTTTGCAGTATCCAAATAGTGGGTTTTCGTTTTTATACATGCATCCATAATAGAGAGGTCTTGATATGGTAAAGCCACATTTATCACAATATCGGCTTGATACTTCTCTATCAGCTCAGCCACCTCATCGATATTGTCTCCATCAACTCTATCGGTGATAATCTCTCCAAGCCCTCTATTGGCAACCTCAGATGCGATAGCATCACATTTCGATTTTGTTCGACTTGCTAATACTATCTTTTCAAAAATATCCCTATTTTGGGCTGTTTTGTGAGCTACAACTCTACCAACTCCACCAGCCCCTATAATAAGTGCGGTTTTTCCCATCTCTTTTCCTGTAACTTTTTTAAGTGATATTATAGAACTAAGACAATCTATTTTTATAATCCAAATATCCAAATTTTTTGATTAC
>DTUW01000073.1 GCA_012963895.1 Campylobacterales bacterium
AAAAATGGAGTTCTAGCAATTAATCTTATGAGTTCTCCCGGAGCTGGCAAAACTACTTTACTTGAAAAATTAGCTGAAATAGGAGATTTCAAATTTAGTGTAATTGAGGGTGATTTAGAAACCAATTACGATGCTAAGCGACTTCAAGATAAAGGAGTTGAAGCCTATCAAATAGCAACGGGAACAGCTTGTCATCTTGATGCTTTTATGGTTCATAAAGGATTACACCATATAGATTTAGCCAATATCGATGTCTGTTTTATAGAAAATGTCGGAAATTTAGTCTGTCCGGCCAGTTACGATGTTGGAGCTCATTTAAATATCGTTTTGGTAAGCATTCCAGAGGGCGAAGGTAAGATTGCGAAATATCCTGTAATGTTTCGACAAGCTGATTTGGTTATTTTTACCAAAACCGATTTATTGCCATATTTTGAGTATGACCTACAACGAGAGAAAGAGGTGCTTAAAAAATTGAAACCAAATGTAGATATTATCGAGTTCAATATCAAAGATGACCATAGTATCCGAAAAATTGCTAATTGGATAAAGTTTAAAATGGAGATGAGGTAGTGTGTTTATCTATACCAAGTAAGGTTAAGAAAATAGATAAAGAGAGAAACATAGCAATTGTAGAGACATTTGGGGTTGAGAGAGAAGCAAGTTTAGATTTAATGGCAGAAGATGAGGTTAAAGTTGGAGACTATGTATTACTCCATATTGGATTTATTATGAGTAAGATAGATGAAAAAAGTGCATTGGAATCTATCGAAACCTATAAAGAGATATTGGAAAAAATGGACAAAGAGGAGAGGCAGAAAACTATACTTGAAGATGATAATTGTCCCAATAGAGATTGTTAATGTTGGAGTTGAAAAATTTATATGATGATTTTAGAGATAGCAAAACCATAAAAGCTCTATCTTTGGAGATTGAAAAAGAGGCAAAAAAACTTAATAGAAATATCAATATTATGGAGGTGTGCGGAGGACACACCCATACAATTATGAAATATGGACTTCCTCAAATCCTACCCCAAAATATCAATTTTATTCACGGACCTGGGTGTCCTGTTTGCATAATGCCAAAAGAGAGAATTGACCATGCATATATTCTATCAATGCAGAAAAATGTCATCTTAGTTACTCTCGGAGATATGATAAGAGTTCCTGGTAGTAAAGGGAGTTTGCAAAGTGCCAGACGAAAAGGGGCAGATGTAAGATTTGTCTATTCTCCACTTGAAACAGTTCAAATAGCAAAAGATAATCCAAACAAAATCGTAATATTTTTCGCGATAGGATTTGAGACTACAACACCAATGACTGTTGCACTTCTTGAAACAAGTATTAACCAAAATATTAGCAATATACTCTTTCATATTAACCATGTAACAGTTCCTGAGGTGATGGCTGAACTAATTGATGGTCGAGAAAAAAATCAAATAGATGCATTTTTGGGACCAAGCCATGTAAGTGTCATCGCAGGAAGTCAGATATATGAGCAATTTCCTTTAAAATACAATCGTCCTGTTGTGGTTGCAGGGTTTGAGCCAGTTGATGTTATGGAAGGGGTGCTACACATTATTAAACAATTCAATGAAAACAGATGTGAGCTTGAAGTTCAATACAAAAGAGTAGTAACCAGAGAAGGCAATCTAAAAGCACAAGAGCTAATAAATAGATATTTTGAAAAACGGGAATTTTTTAAATGGAGAGGTCTCGGTAATATGCCAAAAAGTGCTTGGAAATTGAGAGATGAGTTTAGTCAGTTTGATGCCGAAGTTGTTTTTCAAGATATTCTGCCAAATAAAGAAATTGACGACCATAAACTTTGTATTTGTGGCGAAATCCTAAGAGGTATGGCTAAACCCAATGAATGCACTATCTTTGGAACTGCTTGCACCCCAAATAGTCCTGTTGGAAGCTGTATGGTTAGTAGTGAGGGTGCTTGTTCTGCCTATTACCAATATGGTCAGTTTCAATAATCCAAGTTAAATAATCCTGCATTTTGATTATTTTGTATAACCGCTATATTTATGGTGAATTAGAAATTTAGGGGGTATTTACCCCCTTCTATATATTTATCTCTTTTCTGCAATGGTCTGAATGACCTCCAATATCCCTTGTCCCAAATCGATAAATGGATTTGCTACCAGCTTTTTAGCCGTTGTCGGTTGAAATGAATAGGGTGTAATTTTGTAGTGTCCAAAATGGTTCTCATCTACATTCTCTATTTTCAATCTATTACCTAAAATCTCATTTATCATAGTCAGAAGCTCTATCCTCTTCATTCTTTCAATACCTGTTAGGATTAGGTGTTGGTTCTCAAACTCCCTGTTTTCCAAAATATCGACAGACAATTTAGCTACATCTTTTGCATGAATATATTCCCTAATATCTTCTCCATTTCCTTTATATTCCAATACTCCTGTTTCTAAACCATTTTTTATCAAATTGTAAATATAGTTGTTGTGGCTCTCCCTCTCTCCATAGACTGAACCATATCGAATAATGGTATATTTCAATCCATACCGTTTAGAATACTCCTCTATTATCTTCTCGCTCGTCCTTTTCGAAATACCATAAAAAGAGCCTTCCTCTGAAAGAGCATAGGCACTTGAAGCATAGATAAATCTCTCTATGTTTCCTGTTTCTCTGCAAGCTTCAAGAATATTCATATTTCCCATTACATTGATATTCATAGTTGTAATAGGCATATGGATTGCATCATCTAAATTGGAGACAGCTACAAAGTTGTAGATATAGTCCATATCTTTGACAATCTCTCTAATACTTTGGAAATCCAATATATCCACCTCTACAAATTTGTATTGCTGAACAAATTTGGATTGAACTTTATCTACAATAGTAATATCGTAACCTCGTCTATGGAGTTCGTCGGCTACATAGCTACCGAGAAAGCCACTACCTCCAAATATTGCTACTCTTTTCATACTTTGAAAAACTCTCGTAGATGTTGAATTGCACTCATTCCCATAGCTAATACTGCCTCCTCTGCATTACCTCCAATATGTGGGGTTGTGATGAGGTTGGGCAGATTTAGGAGTTCGGTATCTGTTGGGGGTTCAGTTGTATAGACATCGATAGCCCCTCCTGCTATCTCTCCACTTTTTAAAGCCTCTTTTAAAGCCTCTTCATCAACTATTCCACCCCGTGCAGAGTTGATAATATATGCTGACTTTTTCATAGTTCTAAATTCTTCGGTTGAAATCATGTTTTTGGTATCTTTATTCAAAGGCACATGGAGAGTTACAAAATCTGAGTTTCTTAAAATAGTTGGAATATCTACCTCTTTTACTCCAACAGAGTTATAGTATTCGGTTTGGTCTATCACATCATAGACCAATATTTCACAATTGAAAGGCTGTAAAAGTCTAATTAGCTCTTTGCCAATATATCCAACTCCAATAATACCGATGGTCTTTCCCGAAAGTTGGAAACCTCCCGACTTATTCCAAGTTCCAGATTTGAGTTGGTTAGAGGTAATATAGATATTTCTAGCTAACATCAACATATAGCCTAATACGAGTTCAGCCACAGAGAGGCGATTCACTCCACCCGTCCAGCCTATCTTTATATTAGGGTTACTGAACTTCAAATTATTCAACCCCACCCCATACTTTGAAACTATCTTCAAATTTGGACAGGCTTCAACTACCTCATCGTCTATCTCCTCTAAGCCGACAATAGCTCCATCAGCATCTCCAATAAACTGGATTAGCTCCTCTTTTGTAAATCTTTTTCCCTCTAAGTTCAATTTAGCATCTGGAAAATATCGATATATCTCCTCTTGTAACTTTCTATTTTTTGAAAAAGAGGGAGAGGTTGCTACTATCTTCATCTACTTTCTAGCCTCGCCTTCAATAATAAATCTAAGAGCATTCAGTTTGATAAATCCTTCTGCATCTTTCTGATTATATACCTCATCTTCTTCAAAAGTCGAGTAATCTGGGTTGAAAAGAGATTTTGGAGATTTACGACCAACCACAAATATATTACCTTTGTAGAGCTTCAACCGAACAACTCCTTCTACATTTTTCTGAGTTTCATCGATAGCGGATTGGAGCATTCGTCGCTCAGGAGAGAACCAGAAACCATTGTATATAAGTTTTGCATATCGAGGCATCAACTCATCTTTTAGATGAGCCTCTTCTCTATCAAGGGTAATGGACTCAATCGCTCTATGGGCTTTCAACATAATAGTTCCCCCTGGTGTTTCGTAAGCCCCTCGACTCTTCATACCAACAAATCTATTTTCAACTATATCTATCCGACCTATGCCGTGTTTAGCTCCAAGTTCATTCAACTTCCTCAACATATTGGCAGGGGAGAGAGTTTCACCATTGAGTTTTATCGGGTCTCCATTTTTGTATTCAATTTCAATATATTCAGGTTGGTCAGGAGCTGTTTCAGGAGAGTTAGTCCATCTCCACATATCTTCTTCTGGTTCATTCCAAGGGTCTTCTAATATACCTCCTTCATAGGAGATATGGAGTAGGTTAGCATCCATAGAGTATGGAGACTTTTTCCCTTGTCTATCTATCTTGATTCCGTGTTCCTCAGCGAATTTGAGGAGTTTTTCACGACTGTTCAAATCCCACTCTCTCCAAGGGGCGATAATTTTCAGTTTGGAATTTATTCCAAGATACCCCATTTCAAACCGAACTTGGTCGTTTCCTTTTCCAGTGGCTCCGTGAGCTACCCCATCAGCTCCAACCAACTTCGCTATCTCTGCCTGTCTCTTAGCAATTAGAGGACGAGCGATAGAAGTTCCTAATAGGTATTCCCCTTCATAAATAGCATTTGCTCTAAACATTGGGAATACATAATCTCTAACAAATTCCTCTTCAAGGTTTTCAATAAAGATATTTTCAGGCTTTATCCCCAGTTCTAAGGCTTTTTCTCTTGCCTTCTCAACCTCTTCACCCTGTCCAATATCAGCGGTAAAAGTTACTACTTCGCAGTTGTATTCATCTTGTAGCCATTTGAGTATTACACTGGTATCTAATCCACCAGAGTAAGCTAAAACAACCTTTTTTACATCTTTTCTATTCATCTAATATCTCCTGTATTTTTTCGAGGAATATAATTCTAACAATAAAAGATAATTTGACTTTACAATACAAAAGATATATAATATCGCCCGTTTTTAACAATGCGGGAATAGCTCAGTTGGCTAGAGCACAACCTTGCCAAGGTTGGGGTCGCGGGTTCGAGTCCCGTTTCCCGCTCCATAGATAGAGTAAATATTTTGCCCAGGTGGCGGAATTGGTAGACGCAAGGGACTTAAAATCCCTCGGTAGTTTTTACCGTGCCGGTTCAAGTCCGGCCTTGGGCACCATTCTATTTGGTGGTGGCATAGCCAAGTGGTAAGGCAGTGGCCTGCAAAGCCATCATTCCCCAGTTCGAATCTGGGTGTCACCTCCAAATATTTTGATAAAATTCCTTTCCACATATGTGGGGAGATGGCAGAGCTGGTTGAATGCACCGGTCTTGAAAACCGGCGAGGGTAACACCTCCCAGGGTTCGAATCCCTGTCTCCCCGCCACTCTTTTACCTCCCAAAGGAATATCCTTGATTTCTGTAATTTCTACTATCTTTTTTATCTATATCCTTCTCAAAATCTATATTTCTGTAATGCAAATAGGGTATATTTCACAGGAAATACAAAAAGAACCATTTTTAATGTCTCGAACTCAATATATTGAAGCTGGACGATATGCTATATCCAAAGAGAGATTGGAGATAGTATCCTCTATCTTTGAATATGGACTATTCCTATTCTGGATAGATGGTGGATTAAAAGCACTAAATTATACCCTCCAAATAGAGGACGAATTGACAAAATCTACCCTATTCGTTTTAGGATTTATATTTGTAAATTCCCTAATCCAGTTACCGATAGAGGTATATAGAAAATTTGTAATTGATGAGCGATTCGGCTTCAACCGCTCAACTCTAAAACTCTACATAGAAGACAAATTCAAAGAGCTACTATTAACTATATTTATAGGCACTCCTATTATTGGAGGAATAATATATTTCATAAGTAGTTTCCAACTTTGGTGGTTATGGTCATTTTTTGCAATCTTTGGAGTTGTGGTGTTTCTAAACATGGTCTATCCAACCCTTATCGTTCCTATTTTCAATAAATTGTCCCCACTTGAAGATAGCGAATTGAAAAAAAGGATAGAGGAGCTGTTAGCTAAAACAGGTTTTGAAAGTCAAGGAGTCTTTTCAATTGATGCAAGTAAGAGAGATAGTCGTCTAAATGCATATTTTGGAGGTTTCGGAAAAAGTAAAAGGGTTATCCTCTTTGATACTTTGATTGAAAAACTTCAACCTATCGAACTTATAGCAGTTTTGGGACACGAGTTGGGACATTTCAAACATGGAGATATATATAAAAATATAGCGATGGTTGGACTTCTCCTATTTTTGGTCTTCTATGGAATAGGACATATTCCAACAGAGCTGTTTTCAGAGTTAGGACTACCAAATAGTAGCTATGTTCTCCTCTCCTTTGCTCTTCTGTTTGTATCTGTAATAAGTTTTTTTATGTTGCCAATCTTTGGATTGATAAGTAGATATAACGAGTTTCAAGCCGATAAGTTCGGTAGTGAATTGAGTGGAAACTCCATCTATCTTCAAGAAGCTCTAAAAAAATTGGTTACAGAGAATAAATCGTTCCCAAAAGCCCACCCACTCTATATCTTTTTCTACTATACCCACCCTCCTATTAGTGAGAGACTTAAAGCATTGGAGAAATGGAGAAACTAGTTTCACAACTCAAAAAGTTTGGAGAGATAGCTATTATCGGAGCTACCTCATCGGGTAAAAGTGATATTGCTTTCCAACTTGCTCAAAAGGTAGATAGCTATATCTTCTCCATCGACTCTCTTGCTATCTATCGCGAGATAGATATAGTTTCAGCTAAACCCTCCAAATCGATATTAGAAGCTGTTCCCCATTTTGGAATAGATGAACTTTCGCCTGATACTAATTCCAATGTTACAACTTTTATCGATATTTACAAAAGAGCGAAAGAGAAGGCAAAAAGAGATGGAAAATATCTCATTATTGTAGGTGGAACTAGTTTCTATCTCAAATCGCTATTGGTTGGTATTTCTAAATTGCCTAAGGTAGATATAGAGGTTATCGATAAACGAAATAGGATATTGGAAAATATAGAAGAGGCTTGGGAATTTCTAAAAGAGAGAGACCCTCAATATTGTAGGAATATATCCCAAAACGACATATATAGAATTACCAGAGGATTGGATATTCTTCTCTCCACAAACACCACCCCAACAGAGTGGTTTAGACAAAATCCACCTAAGCCTATTCTTTCCAAAGATATTCCTATTTTCAATATCTCAATCGATAGAGAAATATTGAGAAGAAGAATTCAGAAGAGAACTAAACAGATGGTAGAGATGGGGGCTATCGATGAGGTGGAGAGGGTGATTGGAAAATATGGAAAGGATATTCAGCCATCAAAAGCGATAGGGGTAAAAGAGATATTGGATTATCTCGATGGAAAGATTACCAATATTGAGAAGCTGATTGAACTCATATCTATCCACACCGCACAACTTGCAAAACGGCAGACTACATTTAATAGAACCCAATTTAGAGATTTTTCAA
>DTUW01000074.1 GCA_012963895.1 Campylobacterales bacterium
ATAGTGAATCAGACTAAGGAGAATTTAGAAAAATATATATCTCTTAGACCAGAGGCACTCTATATATATAGTTGTGTCTCTCGAAGATGGTTTTTACAAGACGACATCAATATAGAACTTACTCCACTAAATAATATTGCCGATAATAGCGGTTTTTTCACATATGGAGAGATATTCCATAAAAACAATCAAAATATGTTGCTCAATGTAACTATGACATTGGTTGGGTTGTCTGAAAAGGGATTTCGAGATAAACATCTTACAGATTTTGATAAAAGTAAAAGTTTAGATATTACGAAAAGGTTCCTAGTCTTAGAGGCACTTACTCACCTTTCAAATGAAGTTATTAGAGAGTTAGAAGAATCTAAAAAACAGATAGAAGAGACCCACGACCTTATCCAAGACAGCATAAAATATGCTTCTATAATACAACAGGCCATATTACCAAAAGAATCGAAATTACTAAAAAAGTTTTTTAGTAACTATTTTCTATTCTGGCAACCTCGCGATATTGTAGGTGGAGATGTCTATTTCATCGAGAGAATTAGTAAAGATGAGGTGGTAATAATCTTGATAGATTGCACGGGACACGGAATCCCGGGAGCTCTTTTAACTATGTTGATGAAGGCAATTGAAAAGCAGATAATTATCGATATTCTCCATCAGAAAATCCCCCCTTCTCCTGCCTCTATATTGAAATCTTTCAACCAACAGCTACACTCATATACTAGAAACCAATTTATAAATCAGATAGGTTTTGATGGTGGAGTTCTATACTTCAATCAAACAACCAATATAGTGAAATATACAGGTATTAAAACTCCTCTTTTCTATTTGAAAAAAGAGAATAGGGAATTGGAAACTTTTCAAGATAGTAGATATATCAGAATTGGTAATAACCATACAAATGGTATTTCATATGGTGAAACCATTGTCCATGTCCAAAAAGGGGATATTTTGTATTTAACGACTGATGGATTTTTGGAGCAGAATGGAGGAACAAAGGATATACCTTTTGGCAAAAGAAGATTTCGGCATATGGTAGAAAAATACAGCTCTCTACCCCTTGAAAAACAGAAAGAGAAATTTCTTGAAGAGTTTGACAATTGGAAAAGGGGATTTCAAACTGATGACATTGCCCTAATTGGATTACAGATATAGGAGTTGGAAAATGAAGAAAAGTATTGTTTTTCTCTCAATCCTTGCCACCTCATCGCTCTTTTCAGAAAATAGACTATTTGACTGCACCAAGATATTTGAAGAGAGAAAAAGTGAGCTTTTATTAGAGTTGGAGAGGATAAACGATAGAGAACAGGCTCTATATGATTTGAAGGAGGCTACCAATCGATTACTGAAAAAGAAAAAGGAGAAACTGGATAAGCAAGAGGCTGAAATCAATAGAAAATTGAAACTGATAGAGGAGAAAGAGCAGAATACTAAAAATATGTTAGCCGAAAATAGAAAAGTATTAGAAGAAATCAAGAAAATAAAATTAGATAAAGTATCTACAACCTATTCCAAGATGAAACCTAAATCGGCTGCTGCTATCCTTGCGGAACTCGACCCAAAAATAGCGGTTAATGTATTGCTCAAAATAAAACCTAAAACACTATCTAAGATATTTGCAAAGATGGATCCGGTGAAAGCTTCTGAACTTACTCGCCTTCTCGCTGAGACAAAGGAGAATAATGGCTCAATCTAATTCCAACCTTATAGAGCGGGATTTATCGGTAATCTGGCACCCTTGCACCCAAATGAAAGACCACGAATTCCTACCTCTAATTCCTATCAAAAGGGGTAAGGGGGTATATCTTGAAGACTTTGAAGGTAATAGATATATCGATGCTATTAGTAGTTGGTGGGTAAATCTTTTCGGTCACTCAAACGAATATATCAACTCCAAGATACGAGAGCAATTGGAAAATTTGGAACATGTAATATTTGCAGGTTTCACACATGAGCCTATTATCCAACTTTCTGAAAGACTTATCAAAATTACACCTGAGGGGCTAAATCGCTGTTTCTTTGCCGATAATGGTTCTAGCGGGGTTGAGGTCGCTCTCAAAATGAGTTTTCACTACCACAAAAATAGAGGAGAGATTCGCCCCCTTTTCCTATCTCTAACTAATAGCTATCACGGGGAAACTCTTGGGGCTCTTGCCGTTGGAGATGTCGAACTCTATAAAAAAACATATGATGAGATAATGATAAAGAGCATTCAGGTTCCAGTCCCTGAAAACAATTCGGTTGAAGCAGTTGAAAAACCCTTACAAGAGTTGGAGAGAGTTCTACAAGAGAGGGGAAAAGAGATATCAGCCCTAATATTAGAACCTCTCGTTCAATGTGCCGGTTCTATGCACATGTATCATCCGAATTACCTCATCGGGGCAAGGGAATTGACTAAAAAATATGGAGTTCATCTAATTGCCGATGAGGTTGCAACGGGGTTTGGTCGAACAGGTAAGATGTTTGCCTGTGAGCATGCCGGAATATCCCCAGATTTCATGGTTCTCTCAAAAGGGCTAACTGGTGGATATTTGCCTCTTTCTGTGGTATTGATGACCGATGAGATATATAGCCAGTTCTATTGTGATTACACCCTTCAAAAATCTTTTTTACACTCTCATAGCTATACAGGAAATCCGTTAGCCTGCACTACTGCCAATGCAACCCTCGATATTTTCGAAAAAGAGAACATTTTAGAAAAGATAGCCCCAAAAATAGAGTATATAGGGAAAAAGTTGGAGCAGTTTAGAGATTTACCAAATGTAGCAGATGTTAGACAGCAGGGAATGATTTCAGCAATAGAGTTGAAGGGATATCGACCAGAAGAGAGGATAGGATTGAAAGTCTATCAATATGGATTGGATAATGGTGTTCTTCTCCGTCCTCTCGGTCATGTTATCTATTTTATGCCTCCTCTAATTATCTCGTTTGAAGAGATAGATAAGATGATAGAAGTTGCTTACAAAGGAATTACAAATCTTTTGACCTCTTGACAAATAGCTAAAAAATAGATAGGTTTTGGTAGATACATACCAATATTAGTAAATCTATACAAGAGGTCTGAACAATGAATAGAGTATCCCGCTACCTTTTACCAATTTTTCTATTTGCAATATTTTTCGGTTGTAGTGATGATGGAGAACTACCTAAGGATAGATTTGGTCATAGTTCTAAAAATCCAACTACAAACCTTGCACAAAATATAGATAAAGAACCTGAAAAGATAGAAGAGAAGATAAATAGAGATATAAAATCTGTTTTGGTGGATACATTTGTTTCAGGATTACCATATGTTGCAATAGGTGAAGATAGAGGGGTAATTACAGAAGGAACAACGGATACAAACGGATTTGCAGAGATTCCAAAGGGTTCAGTATATATTAGATATAGCTTTGGTTCGTTAGTTCTTGGAAAAGTTAAAGCAAACCAAGTTATTACACCTACCAATCTATTTCAATACTCCAATTTAGATGATAAGAGGGTTCTATTTATTGTTCGGCTTCTATTAACTCTCGACGAAGATAGAGATGCATCTAACGGAATTCAAATATCTTCTGATATTGCTCAAAAAGTAGCACTATTTGCAGACCAACACAATTGGACACATTTCAATAAAGATAGACAAGAAGCTACAAATATTCTAAATCAACTTGTAGAGTTCTTGGGATTTTCAACCGATAGGGTCGTTTCACAAGAAGAGGCAAAACTCCATATTAGTAACTCTATGAACCGTCTTGAAAAAGAGACAATAATAGAAAAAGTTCAACCTAATGATATTTGTCCTGACGGAGGGGTAAAAAAGGTATATAGAACTGATTTGAGCAAAGATGGAAATAGTTTGAACCAAGAGTATATAAACTACTTCTGCAATAGCAAAGGTGGAGATTCTGGAATACTCTATTCCAAACTGGACAGGGGAAATGATAGATGTCCTGATGGTGGAATAAAAGTCCATCACTATTTGGGTAGTAGCCAGTTTGATGAGTATCGATGTAATGGAGATGAGGTATATAAATACAATAGTTTTATTCTCTATTCAATAGCTCCATCAAATTCCAATTGTCAATATCCAATTAGAAAAGAGATACAGATTACAAAACCGAACAATATAGCTGTTATTAGTGGTGGAACTTCATATATATGTGCTGATAGTGATAGCAATATTGAACTAGTCCAATTGGTAGATAGTGAATATTGTCCTGATGGTGGTGTGAGAGTAGATTATTTCGGAGATAGTGCTAAACAGCAACTTATGTATAGTTCATATTTTTGTAATCAAGCTATCAAAGATGGAATTATCCCCGGAAAACACAATATAGAAGTTGTTGAAGCTAATAGCTCTGTTTGTCCAGAAGGTGGAAAAGAGTTTAGACACAGTTTAGATAGCGATAGTAATGGAGAGTTGGATACATTCTATTCTGAAATCGAATGTAATAAGGTTAGTTCAAGAGATTTAAAAAGCCATTCCTCAATCAGAGTTACCAAAGTTCTATTAAATCCGCAAATGAGCGACTATTCCAAATGTCCGAGCGGTGGATATAGATTGGAAAAAACTATATTCCAAGACGGAAAGATAGTAGCTCAATGGAACGATTACAACTGTTCAGATATTGGGAGTCAAGTTGAGGATAATATATCAATCCACCTATTACCAGCTTCTAAATATGGAACTTATGTTAATAAGTGGTGTCCTAATGGAGGAGTGAAATATATCCACAAAATATATATAGATGGAGTTCTCAAAAATACCTATTACGATATCAATTGTTCTCCTCTAATTACTTTTGAACAGAATGAGACAAAATATCTCAATATCGGCGACCCAACTTGTCCGCACGGCGGTAAGATAGTAATTCATAAAGTAATTTTCAATGGAGACGAAACCAATCCATCTAACTACGAATACAACACCACTCACTGCAATAGAGTTGATACAAAAAATCTTATAGAAAAGACCCAAAAAGTTCTAATCAACTTTGGAGATTCCACATGTCCATATGGTGGAGAGCAAATTATCCATAAGTTCTATACAAAAGAGAACAAATATCTACCAGATTTAGACTACACTACTACTAAATGTATATCTCTGAACTTTGAAAATTTGAAAGAGGAAACACATGTAGTAAAAACATATCAACCGGGCGACCCTGATAGTATCTGTCCTGATGGTGGGGTAGTCAAAAATCACAAATACTACATCATCACCAAAGAGGGTAAAAAGCTATATGTTCCGTATATTGTTAAAGATGGCAAGAAAATATATGTCCCATATTGGGAGTTCAATACTACCCACTGCAACTCTATCAAATATAGCGACACGATAGATATTCCAGAAATTATTGAGACCAACCCAGAAGCTTGTCCAAATGGTGGTAAGGTTGTATTACATAAGAGATATACAAAACTTGATAGAGTTCATATTCCAAAATGGGATTACACCGAAACTATCTGTAATTGGTCGAACCACAAAGAGACTATCGATATTTTCAAAATTGAAAACCTACCTGTTGGCAATCCTGTTTGTCCAGAGGGTGGAAAAATAGTTCATCACCAAATCTATGACAAATATACCAATACTCATCTATCCAATCTGGATTACAGCGAAACTATCTGTAACGGTTTGGATTTCAATCGAACAGTTGAGAAATTGGAGATTATCAACTTTGAGGTTGGAGCTTCTCCAAAGTGTATTAGTAGCGATGGTCGATTTATTCAACATTACCACTATTTAGATAGTGATAGAAATGGAAAATATAGTCCATATATCGACACCGTCCCTATACCTCAGTGGGACTACAATATCACTCAGTGTAATGGTATCGATTACAAAGAAACGATAGAAGAGAGAGATATTACAAAATTGGATTTTGGCGATGAGGTTTGTCCATATGGTGGAGATAAGATAGTTCATAAGTTCTATATTGTTGAAGATGGAGTAAAACAGTATCTACCTCAATTGGAATATTCCAATATAGTCTGTTACGGACTTGATTACAACCAGACGGTAGAGAGAAAAATATCTATCCCGATACCTGTTAAAGATAAGAGATGTCCATATGGCGGTAGTTTCGTTCAACACCAAAGATATATAGATTCAAACCACAATGGCATTTACGACGAGGAGAGCGACCTCATCCATGTAAATATTTGGGATTACAATGTAACTGAATGTAATGGGTTGGATTGGAACGAGATCAGAGACGAAACAGTATCACTATCTACATCTGGCGATATATGTCCGGGTGATGGAAATATTACAATGCACCAAATCTATTTTGGGAATAGTCATCTAGAAAACTTGGATTATAAATCTATCGAGTGTCAAGGGAGTGATTGGAATCTATCAAATCTCAAAAAGGTGGCGGTCAAGGTCCATAATATAGGTAGTGAGATATGTCCAGATGGTGGAGTAACATATACATATCAGAGATGGCTAGGGGACATACATATAGAAAAATGGGATTACAATGTAACTGAATGTAATGGGATAGACTGGAACGAAACAATAGATAAACCTATTACAAAGATATTGGAGTATGGAGATAGTAGATGTCCAGAAGGTGGGAAACTTATCCAACATCGTAGATTTGCAGATTTAGATAGAGATGGAGAGTTTGAAACTCATATAGAGAAATGGGATTACAATACGACTGAATGCAGAATATTGGATTACAACGATACAGAAGAGGAGATTATTAAAGAACCTGCACCACAAAATATCTGTTCCAATGGTGGAAATATTGAAATCCATAAAAGATATGTCAAGAATAGCAGTGGTGAAAAGAGATATATAAATAAATTCGAGTATATGTCTATCAAATGTAATGAATTGAGATATAGCGATACCAGAGATTTTCCAACTATTCACCTTTTAGAATATGGAGATAGTAGATGTCCAGAAGGTGGGAAACTTATCCAACATCAGCGATGGACAATAGATAAATATGGTCGAAAATTGGAACATATTGAAAACTGGGATTACAATTCAACATATTGCGATGGGGTGGATTATAAGAATACTGTTGAGAAGAAAATAATTACAACTTGGCAATATGGAGAGAGTGAGATATGTCCAGATGGTGGAATATTTATTCAACATCAGAGATATATAGATTCCAATAGAAACGGGATATATGATAGCAATGACACTATACATATAGAGAAATGGGATTACAACTCTACTCATTGTTTTGATTTGAAACTTAGTGATACAGTTGAGAAAAATGTAACTGTATCTATTTGGAACTTTGGAGATACAGATATTTGTCCAGAAGGTGGGCGAATTATCCAGCACCAGAGATATATAGATTCCAATAAAAATGGAGTATATGACAGTAATGACACTATCCATGTAGCAAAATTGGATTACAACTCTACTCATTGTCAATGGATAGATATTGCTGATACCCTTCAAGTAGATACCAACCAAACTCTACCAGTAGGTAACCCTCTCTGTCCAAATGGTGGAATATTGCAAAATGTAATTAGATACATAGATAAAAATGGCAACGGTCAATATGATGAAGGGATAGATATTCATGTCTCGAAATTTGACCAAACATTGAAATATTGTTCAGTTGATGGCAAGATAGATGCAACCAATCCTA
>DTUW01000075.1 GCA_012963895.1 Campylobacterales bacterium
GTAATAACTGTTATAGATGCCAATATCTGATATAGAATTTTTCCTCTTGGAGAGATACCCGATTGGTTACTTTTCCCTATTATCTTTTTCAAATCGTCTCCAACCCCTATTGTTGCAAATAGCAGAAGAGTTACCATTCCACCAACAGCATAGAAGTTGCCAATATCTACCGAGATTAGAGAAGCTACCAGAGTAGCAAATAGAAATACCACTCCTCCCATCGTTGGGGTGTTGTGTTTTTCTTGATGTTGCTGAACCAAATCGTATATAGGTTGTTCCAAATTCCGAGAGTTTGCCCATCTTATAAATTTGGGCATCAAAATAAGAGTTAGGATTAGAGCGGTAAAAAACGACACTCCTGCCCTAAATGTGATATATTGAAACAGATTGATACCAAAAGATAGATATAGTTGATATAACATCGTTATCCCATTTTTAGAAAAATTCTAACATTTATCTATTGTGTAATCTTCTATATTCTGGTGAATGTTCCAATAGCTCTTGGTGAGTTCCAACTCCTACTATCTTACCGTTTGAAAATAGGTATATCCTATCGCTATCCTCGATAGTAGATAGGCGGTGGGCGATGATAATAACTATCCTATTTTTAAAATAGTTTTGTAAATTCTCAAATATCTTTTTTTCAACTCTATTATCAAGTGCAGAAGTAGCCTCGTCCAAAATCAGAACGGGACTATCTTGATAGATGGCTCTCGCTAATGCTATTCGTTGTCTCTCTCCCCCCGATAGATTAGCTCCAAACTCTTGAAGTTGGGTATAAATCCCTTTTTCCATCTTTGAAACAAACTCCCAAGCCTCTACCATTTTCAAAGCTTTCACTGCTCTATTTGAATCGACCTCATCGGAACCATAAGCTACATTATTCAAAATAGTATCATTGAAGATATAGACCCGTTGAGAGACTATCGCTATATTTCTTCTCAAACTCTCTATTTGAATATTTTCTATCTTTTGACCATCGAGCAGAATATAGCCACTATCTCTATCGTAGAACCTCATCAGTAGATTTATAGTAGTGGTCTTGCCTCCTCCGCTATCTCCAACAAATGCTATTTTTTCTCCTTTGGAGATGGAAAAAGAGATATTGTTTAGGATAGATAGAAATGAGACCTGTTGAAACTCTATTTTTTGAATATCTGATATTTTTTCCGTTCCGTTCTGAATTCTATTTTCAATATTGAGAAGTTCAATAATTCTCTCTGTGGCTGATATACCATCTTGCATCTTATTGAATATAGCCGATACCTTTTTGATAGGGTCAAATAGCAATCCAACAGCTGTAAGAAATGAGAAGAAACTACCTACACTCATTTCACCATTTATAACAGCTTCACCTCCAAAGATGATAACGAGGGCAATAGAGAGAGAACTATACACCTCCATCATAGGGCTGACAAGTCCAAATATTTTCACCCCTCTAAGGGAGATATGGAAAAAATTACGATTCTCCTCTTGGAACTTCTCCAATTCCACTTTTTCGGTGGAGTTACTTTTGATTATCTCAATATTGTTAAATAGCTCTGTAAGTTTTGAAACAATATCGGCACTCTTCTCCTGAGACCTCTTAGAGGTAGCTTTCATCTTTTTAGCCAAGATAGAGAGGGGGTAGAATGTGGCGGGGAGGATTACAAGAGTCCAGAAAGAGAGGATAGGGCTTTGGTAGATAACATATGCGACAAGTCCCAAAATAGTTACTATCTCTCGCGAAAGCTCAGGGAACATATCGGAAACTATATATCTAACTCTCAAAATATCATTATTTATCCTGCTAATCAGCTCTCCATTTCGGACAGAGTTGATATATTCCATGTCTAACTCCAATATCTTTTGGAGCATCTCATTTCTCAACCTCATCACAATAGATTCCCCAATTTTTGCGGTGAAGTAGGTTTGGAAATACCTCCCTACACTCTTTACCAAATAGATGAAGACGAGGAAAATAGGGATAATATGGAGCTTCTCAACATCTCGGTTTATAAAAATATCATCTAAGATGGGTTTAATAATATGGGCAGTGGCAACAGTAGCAATAGCGGTAGCAGTAATCCCGAAAAAGATAAATAGAAACTCTAACCGATACCCTTTTAGGTAAGGTAGGAAATATCTAAAAATTTCGAACAACTTCTAACCTATTTCCTAAATGAGAGGATAATATGGTTGAATTTGCTTATCTCATTCTGACCTATTTGAAGGTTTATAGGCTCTTCTCCTCGTTGAATAAATCTATCTCGATATTTTTCATATACCGCCTCTCTCTCTTCTCCATCTCCAACCCCGACTAATCCTATTCTATCTCTCATCTTCTCAAACTCTTGAAAAAATCTATCTAGGAAAAAGAGAACTCCACTACTGAAATTTACAGGATATACAATATTTTCACTTACATTTAGCCAACTTTGGACAAGGGGAGTAGTGCAAGGCGGGTTGTCGATAACTATATAGTCAAACTTAGTTTTTAGATAGTTAGCTATATGGACTATTCTATCTTGATTGATATTTTCATGTGTCAATTGGATAAGTTCAACATTAGCGGGAATAATATAGAGGTTCTTATTCTCTGTCTTCTGAACAACATGGGGAAAATCTTGTCTTTTCTCCAAAATATCTTTTATTGAAAACTCTTGAAGGACTTGAAAATAGTTACTACTATCCCCGCAAGGGTCTAAGTCGATAATTAGAACTCGATTGAATATAGATAGATTTTTGGATAGGTTTTGAACTACCCAACTTTTTCCACTATTGGATAGTGAATTGAATACAGATACAATTTTTCCTGCCAACTCTATATCCCCATAAGTTTCTCAACTATCTTTTCATCTCTTAATCTCTCTTCAAACTCTTTTATAGCAAAGTTTTCGGCTGTTCCAAAATCTCTTTTGGATTTTCCACCAATACTAATTTTCTCTTTTGCTACAACTTTCCTATTTTCACGAGTTTCAAGAGATATATCAACTTTCAAAATATAGTTACCCATCGCCATCATCTCCTCTCTTTTCACATTTACAAATATGGTAATAGTCCCAACCTTTTGCGAAATAGAGAAACCATATTCACTAATAAGCTTTTTCACAACTTCACCATATTGACCACCATAGAGAACTCTAAATTCAACTTTTGAAAGGGAGTGAGATATTTTTTTCCTATATTTCTGAATGGTCTCCACTATATCGCTATCGCTAACTTTTGGGGATAGAGTTTTTATGAATATACTCTCTCTATATATCTTCTCCAATCTCTTTTTAGCTCGAACCAAAATACCTATTTTCTCTATTCTGCTATTGGTGGGATTATCTATATTGGAGGTAATGAGTTCTATCTCCCGTTTTAGTTTTCTTTTGAAATTCTTAGCCGTGATTACTCTATCCAATTGGAGGAGTAAAAAGGTTCTTCCTCCAATATTGGAGCTTTGGATTATCTTATAACTATCTAACTCCATCTTTTTTACACTCTGTCTAATATCGATAGATTGCTGTTTTGAAGTCTCTCCATTTTCGACAACCAATCTACTCTGGTAGGTCGATTCAATTTCAGTAGTAATCTTTGAAGCTATCTGATTTAAGGCTCTACTAATAGCCTCCTCTTGATTTGAACCTTCTCCAAGCCCGTAAATATATCGATTTGTATCTTGATGAGGTTGATTCCACCAACTAGGATACTGTTTCGGAGTCGGCTTTTTACTACCACAACCAAAGAGCAGGAACAGAGGGATTAGTAAGCGAAATATCATCAAATTCTCCCCGCCATTTTGAGAGTTCTACTAATTAGGGATTCTTTATAGTGGGGCTTTACAAAATCCCCTATCTCTATTTTGGAGTTGGATTCCAGCTCTTTCACAATGACCCAAGAGGAGCTATTCTCTATTTGATTGGATATTACCCCTTCACCTATCTTCACCTCATCTATTGATGTCTCTTCTGTAAGCGGATTGGTATGTTTTTGGAGTTTGAAAATATCGACTTTTAGCCCCTCTTCTGCTCCTCGACTTTTTCCAAGAGTTGTATTTAGGATAGTGTCTCCATCTTTATTCTTTCTCATTTCAAATATATACCCCCTAATTGCAAAGAAATTTTTTATCTCATACGAGGCACTATCTATCCCATTCTCTCCTGCTTCAATTACTAGTCCATTATCTTGAATCTTAGGTTTTTTGAAGATAGTGAGATTTTCGGAATCGGTTGCACACCCTTCAAATTGTGTAGTATCAGCCACCTTCATATCTGGCAGTTCCAAGATTTTGACCACCCCCGAGACACAGGCTCTATATTCGTATTTTGGAGGTAGTGTAATAGTTTTATCTCCAATTGTATAAGTTTTACCCTCAACATAGTTATTGGTAAAAGATGCATTAGTGATATAGCCGTTGATAATATAGTCAGCTTGTCCGACATCTGTTCCGGTCTCCATTGCTAACTCTTTCGCCTTTATCTCTTCTCTTAGTGAAAATTTTTTATCTCTATTGAGGATATGGACTAATTTACTTTCAGCTAATCTATTTTCAAGCACCTTAGGCAAATTTTTATCTAGCGATGCTCTTCTAGCTACCTTTGAGGTAGTATTGTCGAACTCCTGAATTAGCACATTTGGAATTTTTTCTCTCTTCAACTCCTGTTTAGATGGGGCTAATGGAGATTTGGAGATGGGGATTTTTCTATATTCTGATAGATTTATTGAAGTTCCACAACCATAAAATAGAAATAGAGCTATTACTGAAAATATCCACTTTTTCATAGCTAAATTACCTTTGATAGAATTATGAAAATTATATCTAAGGAGTTAAGATGGCAAAGGTTGTAGTTCCGATAGCCGAAGGTTTTGAAGAGATTGAAGCTGTATCCCTCATCGATGTTATGAGAAGAGGGGGAATAGAGGTAGTTGTAGCAGGAGTAAATAGTAAATTAGTGCAAGGTGCAAATGGGATAAAAATAGAGTGCGATACCCTTATTGACTCTGTTGCCTCATCAGATTTGGATATGGTAGTTCTACCTGGGGGTTGGGGTGGAACTGATATTTTGGCAAAAGATGAAAAGGTTCAGAACCTCATCAAAGAGATGGCTAATAGTGATAAGAGAGTTGGTGCAATTTGTGCTGCTCCATTTGCTCTAAATCAGGCGGGAGTTTTAACAGAGGAATATACTTGCTATCCATCAGTTGAAGAGCAGATTCAAAAAGATGGTTACCGCTCAGATAGAATGGTTGTAAAAAGTGGAAATGTTCTAACTTCACGAGGTCCGGGAACTGCTATCTGTTTTGGTTTAGCTATTGTTCGCGAACTTGTAGGAGAAGAGACCTACCAAACTTTAAAAGGTGGGTTACTCGCTGATTATTGTGATATTTAATGAAAGTTAGCGGATTTACCTTTATTCGTAATGGGGAGCTTCTCGGCTACCCCTTTGTTGAGAGTATAAAATCTATCCTGCCGATAGTAGATGAATTTGTTGTAAATGTCGGTAGAAGCGAGGATAGAACTTTGGAGATGGTGAAATCTATCGGCAGTCCCAAAATTCGTATTATTGAATCTGCATGGAATGAGAATATTCGCCCCGACTACTCGATAGGTGGATATGTCTATGGACAACAGAAATCTATCGCTCTTTTCAATACGACTGGGGATTGGGCTTTCTACCTTGAAGGTGATGAGATAGTTCATGAGAAAGATTTGGATACTATCTATAAGAGTATGGAAAGGTATCAGAATGTCGATGAGGTGGAGGCTCTCTATTTCGACTATATCCACTTTTACGGAAATATCAAAACTTATGTAGATTCCCCGGGTTGGTATAGAACCGCTCCACGAATTATTAAAAACACCATTCCCAATTTTGCTCCAAAGGGTCTCTATTTTATAGTAATGCAGAACTATAAAGGGGGACGGTATCCCAAAGCGGTTGCTAGTGGAGGGACTATATACCACTATGGACATGTTCGAACAAAAGAGCAGATGGAGCGGAAATATGAGAAAGTTGAAAAATATTGGTCGAATACCCCTAAAAAATATAGATATGGAGATATAGACCCAACCATACTACGAGAATTCAAAGGAGAACACCCTGCAATCATTCAGGGCTATTTTCCAGAAGCCGATGAGGTTTTTAAACCAAATTCAGATTACAAATTGACAAAGAAGGATATTAGGAGACGGTGGAAAGCGAGATTGGAGAAGTTGCTAGGCGGTGTCGATTTGAGTAGAAAATTCTATATAAAGGCAAAAATCTAAATCTCTACCTCTATCGTTTTGTAATTTGTATATAGAACCTTAGAACCCTTTTGAATTCGAACATATTTCCGCTTAGTGTAATCTACAAGATAGCTACCCTTTTCAGAGGTGGAAAACTTAGCACACAGTTTCCCCGCCTCTATAAGAATACCCTTTTTTACCTCTCTTCTATCTGTTCGAATAATTACATGAGCTGATGGAATATCTTTCAAATGTAGCCAAATATCGTTACTTTTGCTATTTTCCAAAAGCTCGATATTTCCCTTTTCACTTTTACCTATCATCACTTTATGCCCCTCTATCCAAAAGGTAGCAATTGATAGGTTCTCCTCTCCTCTCTCTCGCTTCTCCTGTTTTGGGGTGATTATCTCTATCTCTTCAATAGTAGAGCTGTTTTGGATAGCTTGAATCTGTTTTTCCAGAAACTCAATTTTTTCTAATATATTCTCTCTCTCAACTCTGCTATTTATACTCTTCTTTTCCAATCTCTTAGCGAGGTTGAAAAATATATCAGCCATGTGGGTATTACTCTTAGCCTCTTTTGGTCTCTGAAACTTGATGGTATTCCCCTCCAAATCTACCAGCTCAACCTCATCGCTATATTTTGGAATTGAATTTAGACGGATTAGAATCAGTTCCCCTATCTTTTTAGCTCTTCTACTCTCTTCTAATAGTTTCTCTTCGCTCTCTATACTTTCCAATCTATTTTGGAGTTTCTCAATTTTTGAAAGTAACTTTTTTATCCCCTTTATTTTGAGTTGTGAGATTCTCTCTTCTACATATTTCCAATATTTTGAGATGAGATATTCCCTAATATCTTCTATCTCTTTTCCGCTCTGGAACTGAAATTTTGGTTTTGGAGGATTTTCCAATTTTCTACCAATCTGGACAACTCTAATAGATTGATATTCTGTAATGTGATGGAGGGCTTCAAGAACTACCAAATTTTCATCTAAGAGAATAGCATTGGTATGTTTTCCGGTAAATTCAAATTGAATAGATGAGGTGGTAGTTTTGTATTTGTGAAATGATTTGGTGGTAATTCGCAATATCTTATCTTCATTGATAATCTCTATCTTCTCAATTTCTGTTTTCTGAAATCGGTTGGATAGCATAGTATCAAATGGGGCATTTAGCTTCTCTCTTCTCACCCCCTCATAGGGTTTTATATAGATAAAGCTATTGCCCCGTTGTAAATTGAAATAGAAAATATTCCTTTTATCGAACTCTATTCGGATAGTGTTGTAATCGGTTCGATAGATGGAATGGATTTTTTTGAATTGTTGTAGATATTTGGAAATCTCAACGAGTTCCCAATATTTCAGGGTGTAACTTTTCATA
>DTUW01000076.1 GCA_012963895.1 Campylobacterales bacterium
CTAGTATCTCAATGAGTGTTAGCAGTTTGATAGTAGTTCTAAATTCTATAAGAGTAAAAATGGCAGATAGATAGTGATACAATTTTTCAAAAAGGAGATATATGGATAGTTATCAATATGGCGAATTGCTGAAAACTCTCTCTAAGAAAATTGAGAATATTAGGGAAGTGGTTCAGCCCCACCTCATCGAAACAAGACTATCAGAAATAGCGAAAGAGGAGAACGACCCCAATTTTTGGAATTCTCCCGAGAGAGTAGCAAAGTTGCAAAGGGAAAAAAGGAGATTGGAAAATAGATTACATAGATATAGAGAGATAGAGACCCTTGTATCAGATGCAATAGAACTGTTTGAGATGGCTACCGATGAGAAGGACGATGAGACTTTACAAACTCTCTTTGATGAAGCCGAAGAGTTGGAGAAGAGTATTAAAAAGAGTGAAATAGAGATAATGCTAAATGGAGAGAGCGATGGTAATAATGCTATTCTCTCTATTCACCCAGGAGCTGGTGGAACAGAGTCGCAAGATTGGGCAAGTATGCTATTACGAATGTATCTAAGATGGGCAGAGAGAAGAGGATTTAAGAGTGAAATATTGGATTATCAATCGGGAGAAGAGGCGGGAATAAAAGATGTAACTATTTTGATAAAAGGTGAAAACTGTTACGGCTATTTGAAGAACGAGAATGGTATCCATCGACTAGTTAGGATTTCTCCATTTGATAGCAATTCTAGACGACATACCTCTTTTGCTTCTGTCCTTGTTTCGCCAGAGATAGATGATGAGATAGATATTTCTATTGACGAGAAAGATATTAGAGTGGATACATTTCGAGCCAGTGGAGCTGGTGGCCAACATGTCAATAAAACTGAAAGTGCAATTAGAATTACCCATATTCCAACCGGTATCGTAGTCCAGTGTCAAAATGATAGAAGCCAACATAAGAATAGAGCTACCGCTATGAAGATGTTAAAAAGTCGTCTCTATGAGTTGGAATTAGAAAAGCAGAAGGCGGAACAAGAGGGAATTGAAAAGAGTGAAATCGGTTGGGGACACCAAATTAGAAGCTATGTCCTCCACCCATATCAACAGGTTAAAGACAATAGAAGCGAGAAAGCCTATACCAATGTTTCAGCTATCTTAGATGGAGATATAGATGGGATAATAGAAGATGTTCTAATCTCTACCGCTTCCAAAATTTCTCTATAATGTTGAGATACAAATATAGACAATAAGGATATTGATGAAAAAACTATTTTTGCTTATAGGTGCTCCGGGTAGTGGAAAAACTACCGATGCTGAAAAGATTGTTGAGAGAAATAGTGATTTTGCTCACTACTCTACTGGTAATCTCCTTCGCGATGAGGTTGCGAGTGGTTCAGAACTTGGAAAAAAGATAGATTCATTTGTCAGCAAAGGGCTATTGTGTCCCTTAGATATAGTTTTGGATACTATTGTAAAGGCTATCAACAGTTCTGATAAAGATGTAATTTTGATAGATGGATTTCCTCGCAGTGTTGAACAGATGCACTCTCTTGAAGAGATACTAAATCGAGAATCCGATATAGAACTAGTAGCGGTCTTCGAAATTGTAGTTTCAGAAGAGACTGCAAGGGAGAGAGTTTTAGGACGAGCTAGGGGAGCTGATGATAATGTTGAAGTATTTAATAACAGAATGAAGGTATATTTAGAACCATTGGCAGAAATTGAGAAGTTCTATGAAGAGAAAAATATACTCCATAAGATAGATGGAGAGAGAACCATACCAGAGATAGTAGATGAGTTGGAGCAGATAATCAAATCCAAAATATAGGTTCTACCTTGTATCTCAAAGCAAAATCTGTTTTAGATAGGGTATTTGCACTAATTCTAATAGTGGTCTTTTCTCCTATTATGGTATTTGTCTATCTCTTACTCCTCTTTACCATCGGGCGACCTGTGATATTTACCCAGAAACGACCTACCAAAGACGGTCGGATATTCACTATCTACAAATTTCGGACTATGACAAATGAGAGAGATGAGAAGGGGGAACTGCTCCCCGATGAGGTAAGACTAAAAGGGGTTGGAAAAACTATCCGAACCCTTTCACTGGACGAACTACCTCAGCTATTTAATGTCTTAAAAGGGGATATGTCTTTTATAGGTCCTCGCCCTCTTTTACCCGAATATCTTCCCCTCTATTCAGATTTTCAGAAACAGAGACATTTAGTATTAGCAGGTATTACAGGACTTGCTCAGGTAAAGGGGCGGAATAATTTGAGTTGGAAAAATAGATTTCGGTATGATGTTTTTTATGCTAAACATGTATCGTTGGGATTGGATATATATATCCTATTTCTAACTATTGTAAAGGTAATTAAGAGAAGCGATATAAACCAAGAGGGAAAAGCGACCGTAGAAAAATTTCAGGGAAACAGAAAGGAGGATTAGATGGAAGAGGAACTCCAACAACAGCAACAAAATAGCAAAAACTCTTCTATGGATATGTATCGCGACCAACTTAACAATATGCCGATGGCTGAAAAGATAGCAATACTTTTATTGCAAATTGATGATGAACTTACAGCCAATGTATTTGCAAATATGAAAGTTGAATCTATTACGGAAATATCCCAATATATAGCTGAATCGAAATCGGTTGAGAAGGGATTGGCAACAGCAGTATTAGAAGAGTTTCTGTCAATTTTCAAATCAAATCAATATATCAACAATGGCGGTTTAGATTTCGCCAAAGAGCTATTACATAAGACACTAGGACCAGAAGAGGCTCAGGCGATAGTAGAGAAATTGGCTAAAAGTATGTCTGGTAATCAGAATTTTGGATATATCTCCAAAATCAAACCTCAACAGCTTGCTGATTTTATCGTTAATGAACACCCGCAAACTATTGCCCTAATTTTGGCTCATATGGAACCGGCTGCGGCAGCCGAAACTATTTCGCTATTTCCTGAGGAGCTTATGTCTGAGGTCTCTATGAGAATGGCAAATCTTGGAGATATTTCACCTTCAATAATTAAGAGAGTTTCAACAGTCCTTGAAAGCAAATTGGAATCTCTCGCCTCTTATAAAGTTGAGGTTGGAGGACCTCGTGCAGTGGCTGATATTTTCAACCGCTTAGGAACTAAGACAGCTAAGGCTACATTGGGTCAAATTGAGCAGAAAGATGAAGAGTTAGCAGCTTCAATTAAAGAGATGATGTTCACCTTTGACGATATTGAAACTCTTGACGATTTCGCTATTCGTGAAATTTTGAAAGAGGTTGATCAAAATGATTTGATGCTTGCTATCAAAGGGGCATCGCCTGAATTGAAGGAGAAAATCCTATCTAATATGTCCACTCGTGCAAGGGTAGCATTTGAGGAGGAGCTAGGATTTATTGGAGCTGTAAAAGTGAAAGATGTTGAGGCAGCCCAAAGAAAGATAGTAGATTTAGTCCAGAAACTTGTAGATACAGGTAAAATACAGATTGCTGATAATGATGAAATGATAGATTAGGAGTAGTTATGGAGTGTGAATTTCCTAGAATAAATAGCAATAGAGAAGAGATAAAAGAGATTTTGGAGAGTGTAAAGACGATAGCAGTTATTGGACTCTCTCCAAATCCTGAAAAGGATAGCCATAAAGTGGCTAAATACCTTCAAGAGAAGGGATACAAAATTTTCCCTGTCTATCCAAAAGAGGAGACTATATTAGGAGAGAAGGTCTATCGAAGCCTACCGGAAATCCCTGAAAGAGTAGATATGGTCAATATTTTCAGAAAACCTGCGGCGATGCTACCTATTGTTGAGAAGGCTATTGAGCGGGGAGATGTTAAAGTGATATGGTCTCAAATTGGAATTGTCAATAATGAAGCTGCCGAAAAGGCTATTGCCCACGGAATGAAGGTGGTTCAAAACCATTGTGCAATGGTTGAACATCGGGAGCTATTTTGATTTCAGTAAAAGATATATGGTTGGCTCAGTCCAACCTCTCTGAGGTTCTATTTAAGACCCCTATTACTCCTGCTCCAAAACTTAGTAAGGAGCTTGGAATAGGTATCTATTTCAAAAAGGAGAATCTGCAAAATACAGGCTCTTTTAAACTTCGTGGGGCTTTTAATAGGATTTCAATGCTTTCAGAAGAGGATAGAAATAGAGGGGTAGTGGCAGCTAGTGCTGGAAACCATGCTCAGGGGGTAGCATTTAGTGGGCAGTATTTCAATATTCCTACTACTATCGTTATGCCTGAACAGACTCCATTAACTAAGGTAAATGGGGTTAAAAGTTATGGAGCTGATGTAATCCTCTATGGTGATTGTTATGATGATGCTTACAATTTTGCCCTTCAATATGCAAAAGAGAAAGAGAGAATATTTATTCACCCTTTTGAAGATAGAGAGGTGATAGCTGGGCAGGGAACTATCGGATTGGAACTCCTCCAAAGTGGTATCGATTTTGATGCGGTCATTGTTCCAGTTGGTGGAGGTGGATTGATTAGTGGTGTAGCCACTATAATAAAGTCTCTTAGACCAGATATAGATGTTATCGGTGTTGTTTCAGCAGGAGCTACCGCCCTCAAAGAGAGTTATGAGCAGGGAAAACCTATCTCTAAGCCTGTTAAGACGATAGCCGACGGTATAGCTGTTAGAGATGGTTCTAAAATTACTTTGGAGTATATGAAAAAGTATGTTGATGAGGTTGTGGCGGTCGATGATGAAGAGATAGCGGGAGCTATCCTCTTTTTACTTGAAAATCACAAAATCATAGTAGAGGGTGCGGGAGCTGTTGGAGTTGCTTCGCTTCTATACAGAAAAATAGATATTTCCAAATACAAAAATATAGCGGTGGTGATTAGTGGTGGCAATATCGATGTAACAATGCTATCTATCATCATCGAAAAGGGGCTAATCAAGTCCAATAGGAAATTGAAACTTCTTGTTACTCTGATAGATAAGCCCGGCTCGCTTCTGAAACTGACCGAGATTTTCCAGAAACTGAAAGCAAATATCGTCCAAATAGGTTACGATAGAACTACTACATCTATTGCATATGGTGATGCTAATGTCTCAATAGACTTGGAGATAAAAGGTGATGAACATCGAAAGGCGATAGAAGAGGAACTACGAAAGAGTGGATATAAATTCCAAATTCTCTCTTAGATGGTGGCCAGACCCAGAATCGAACTGGGGACACAAGGATTTTCAGTCCTTTGCTCTACCAACTGAGCTATCTGGCCTTCTCTAAATAGAATGCTCTAAATCGAAATTCTCTCAATTTAGAACGGGTGGAATTATATTGACACCTTCTTAAAAATCTCTTAATTTCCAAATTCCAAATATTCCAAATCCGATATTCCAAATCCGATATTCCAAATCCGATATTCCAAATTCCGATATTCCAATTCTGATATTCCAATTCTGATATTCCAAATTTCTATATTCTCTATTTTGTTAAAATGGTGGGAACATATTGAATTTTAGAGAGAAAATGGATATTAGAGCAACTACATATTTGGGAGATAGTTTTGTTTGAAAATTTTGTAAAAAAGCTGTTTGAAGGGAGATATATCACCCTTGAAACAACCCCGACATATTCGGCAAATATAAACAACCTCATCGAGAAGCTGGAAAATAGCGGAGTAGTTTCATATATTGACGGATTTACAACTACCGATAATCCCCTTGCGAAATTGAAATATAGCTCTCTCTTTGGGGCTGTAAAAATTCAGGAGAGGTTTCAGAAACCTGTAATAGCTACCCTCTCTATGAGAGATAGAAACAAAATAGCTTTACAATCTGACCTAATGGGGGCGAATGATTTTGGTATTCAGGCAATTTTGGCACTTACTGGGGATAGTGCTAAGGCATCAGACCAACCAAATAGTAAAGGGGTGTTTGAGGGAGATAGCACCCTGCTATTGGATATTATCAACTGCTTCAATAGAGGGATAAATTATGCAGGGAAACCTTTTCCGAAAGATGAAGAACCAAAACATATATATCCCTTTGCTGTAATAAATTCATATTCCAAAAATCCAAAAACACTTTTGAAAAAGATGATAAAGAAGATAGAACACCATTCTATTGGAATTATCACTCAACCTATATATAGCCTCCAACAGGCGGAACAGCTATTAGAACTCTTCGAAAAGGCTAAAAAAGAGTGTAACTGCGACAATCCACAAACTCAATTGGTATTTGGTTTCTTTCCTCTTACCAAATTCAGAACTGCCCAATTTCTATCGGCTCATGTTCCAGGTATCTATGTGCCTAATGAGTGGTTGGATAGGCTTCAAAATGGAGAAGAGGAAAAGATAGGAATGGAAATGAGTAAAACACTATTTGAGCAACTGATGGAATTACACCCGAAAATCCATATTATGACAGCTAACAAGTTCGATATAGCGAACCAAATTTTATCCGATAGATAGAGGACAAAATTGGATAAACGACAGAGAATAGAGATAAAACCACTTTTTGACACAATAGATGTAAATTTTTCTATTGCAAACGAAGCAACCGAATATCTTCAAAAGAGTATCAAAAATATTAAAAAGATAGTTGAGGAGGATATTCTCAATCAACGAAATAGCTCAAAAGACCTAAACTATATTATTAGAGATATAAAAAATAACTTGGAATTTACCCTATATTTAGTAGATGAGATAAATAGAATTGATGAGGTGGTAAATCAAATCAATGTATTGGCACTAAATACCGCTATTGAAGCCTCAAAAGTTGATGGAGAGGCGAGTAAGATATTTGGCAATATCGCCAGAGAAGTTCGAGAGAAGAGCGACCAGATACAGGAGATAATCACATATATATTTAATAAAGAGGTGAAAAATAAGAGCTTTACAGAACATAATAGATATATTAAAAATAGTGTCTTAGGTCTATTAGAGGAGAGGGGCGAAAATATCACCAAATACCTAAATACAGGCGAACAGATATTAAGATATGTAAAAAAGTTAGAAGATTGGACAAAAGATATTGCCAATTCCAATGATGGAAATAGAGAACTGGTTCAATCTCTCCAATCTCTGTTGGAGGAGTGCAATAGTTTGAAAATTGCCCCAGCTCAGAAACCGAAAGAGCAAAAACCACAAGAGGAGATATTGAATGAAGAGAGTTCAGAAGAAGATACAGAAGAAGAAAAACAGAAAGAGAAAAAACAAGTAGAAAGAAAAAAGGCGGTAAAATCGATAATTAGAAATGTTCCTCAATTTTGAGGGGGGCGGGACAAGTCCCGCAATAGAGAATCACCCTAGATAAAGGTGATTTGGAGTAAGAACAGCCCAAAGGGTAAGAAGAGCAGTTACAACTAATCCCCAACCAATTATTTTATCCATCTCCTATCTCCTAATTATTGGATATATCATATTTGTAGTTGTCGTCGCTGATAGCTTGAACATTTTGGATATTTTTGATTTCGTAAGGCTTATTAGCACTATTTTGTTGAACCTCCAAAGCCCAAATTTCCAAAAACACCAAAATGGAAAGAAGGATAGCCACAAATAATAATCCACCAATTGCTCCGTGAAAAGAGAAAACCCCTCTCTCTTCTTCTCTCATTTGAGTATTTCCAGCCATATTTTACTCCTCGCTACTAAGATTGCTGATATAGGTTCCAACAGCTTTTTGTTGAGTTTCTGTCAGTCTCAAATCTTCAACTCTGAAAGATGGCATTGTTCCGATAGCTCCCTTTTTACCATGTTCTAATACTGCTTGAACAAGTTCAGGAGTGAAGTTGCGAATATTTGGAGCTACGAAAGGTTGCCCTTTGCCATCAGGTCCGTGACAAGCTGCACAAGTTCCAGCAAATATTTCAGCTCCTTTTTTGCCAACAAATCCATTAGCTACATATTGGGCTACTGTTTCAATCTCTTCATCAGTTAAAGGAGCACCTGTATTGGTATTAAATAGACCATTTCTATCAGGCATCGCGATACCTTCACCGACAAGCCCGATATTAGAGCCGTGTTCAATTACATATTTCACACTTTCGGCACTAATTCTCTTGGTAAGGTCGGCAGCTTTTCCACCCATACCGTCGGCAGTAACTCCGTGGCAAGGGGCACAATTTACTAAGAATATCGATTCTCCCATATCTTGAAGCTCTTCTTTTGTCATATTCTTATGTTTCTCTTCAAACTTCTTATTATATTCTTTCACTTCTTCATTATATTGCCCAATTTGGGAAAAAGACCAAACAGGATAACCTGCAAGAAGATACCAAATAAAGAATATTATTGTTCCAATAAAGGAGACTCCCCAACCAACAGGGATATTGTTTTTATACTCTCCAATACCGTCCCAATTCTCATCTGCAAGCTCTCCACCAGCCTTATCATTTTTCATCTGATTGACATATTTGAGACCAACCCCAACAGTTAGCCCGAGAATCACAATCGCAGCTAAGACGGAGAGGATATTTACCATATCATCCCCTATGATGTTACCAACATAGGAGAGAATAACACCTATTAAGACAATCGAGGTTAAGACCGAAACTATAACTATCTTTTTCATTTTTCTACAACCCTTTCACTATTTTTTTCGAGAGGTTCTGATGAAATTTCATCATCGAGTGCCAATTTTCCATACTTCTCATAATCTTTCGTCCCCCTCCTTTCGGAGATATATAGATGAAATATGTAACTATATAGGAGGAAGACGAGGAGGAGAGTAAAGAAGAAATAGGCATAAGCTTGAAGCTGACCTATATCCATCTTTACTATAACCCCCACCTATTTCAAGCTGTTAAGATAGGCAATTAGGGCTACTATTTCAGGAATTTCACCTTTTTCGACCATATCTTTTACATCTTGATTTTTCATGTCTTTAACAATCTCTTTTGCCTCTTTCAAGATTTCTTGTTTAGCTTCATCTAAACTGTCAGGCAATTTCACAGTAGTTGTAGAACCGTCTTTCATCTTGATAGGCTTATTATATGGAACATTGAATACTTTATTCACTGCCACCATCTCAGCATAAGCAGTTTCTACATCTACTGTATTGCTGAACATATGTTTATATGAAGGCATAACTGAACCAGGAACAACAGAAGTTGGCTCCCACATATGGTTTTCATGCCAATCAGTAGTTCGGTAGTTACCTACTCTATGTAGGTCTGGACCTGTTCTCTTTGAACCCCATAGGAATGGTCTATCATAAGCATACTCACCAGATAGAGAATACATTCCGTATCTATCTGTTTCACTTTTGAAAGGTCTAATAAGTTGCGAATGACAAGCATTACAACTATCTTTAATATAGACCTGTCGCCCTGCAAGTTCTAAAATTGAATATGGTTTAGTTCCGACAACAGGCCGGGAAGCCTCCGCAAAGTTTGGCAATATCTCAATAAGCCCAGCGAAAGCTACAACCATAAATACACCAATTGTAAAGAAAAATGGTCTCTGTTCTAACCAATGAAACATCTCTATACTCCTTAACTAGCCATAGGTGAGGCATTTACATTTATCTCTTTATCTGAAAGTTCTCTACCACATTTAAATGTTTTATATATATTGTAAGCCCAGATAAAGAGACCGACTAAATAGAAAGCTCCACCAATAGCTCTCATAGTGTAATATGGGTGAAGAACTTCAACGGTATCGATAAATGAATAGGATAGATTTCCATATTCATCTACTGCTCTCCACATCATACCCTGAGTAATACCTGCAATCCACATTGAAGAGAAGTAGAGAACGATACCAGTAGTTTGCAACCAGAATTGGATTTCAATGAGTTTTTTACTATATATCTCTTTTTTGAAAACTCTTGGAGTCATATGGTAGATACCAGCAATTATCATAAATCCAACCCAACCCAAAGTTCCATCATGAACATGTCCAGGAATCCAATCGGTGAAGTGAGCCAATGCATTTACAGATTTGATAGCTTGAATTGGACCTTCAAGGGTTGAAAGCATATAGAAGGTAGAAGCTAGAACCATAAATTTGATAAGTGGATTACTTTGAAGTTGATTCCACTCACCTTTCATAGTCAAAAGCATATTGATAGCTGAACCCCAAGACGGCAAAATTAGAACAACTGAGAATACTGAACCCATTGTCTGCATCCAGTCAGGAACAGTTGAATAGATGAGGTGGTGTCCTCCTGCCCATAGATAGACAAACATCAATCCCCAGAAAGAGAGTAGAGATAGTTTATAGCTATATACTGCTTGTCCGGACTCTTTTGGTAGGAAGTAGTAAATTATTGCAATAATTGGAGTTGTGAATACGAATGCAACAGCATTATGCCCATACCACCATTGAACCAATGCATCATTAGTTCCTGCATACCAAGAGACAGAATGCATAATAGAACCCATGCCGGTTACAAAATAGGTTGGTAATTCCATATTGTTGAATACATACAGCATCGAAATAGCTACAAATGCAGCGATGTAATACCAGATAGAGATATATAGGGTTCTCTCTCTTCTAATTCCAATTAGTCCAAAAATTGAGATACCCCAAAGCACCATAAAACCAACTACCAAAATATCTAATGGCCATTCAAGTTCTGCATACTCTTTGGAAGTTGTAAGCCCACTGAGAAGAGTTACGACTGCGAGTAGGATTGTTATAAAGTAGAGCCAAAAATGTAGCTTACCAACAGTCATCAAAAACTTAGATTCAGCCATAGATACTTTTAGAACTCTTTGACCTACATAATACCAAGTAGCAAATATACCGCTAAGAGTAAATCCGAAAGCCACTCCATTGGTGTGGATAGGTCGTAGTCGGCTGAAAGTTCCGAACTCACCAAAAAGGTTGTTTAGCTCAGGAAAAGCCAATTCGAATGCAATAAATACCCCGATACCCATTCCGATGATACCAAACAGTATCGTTGAAACGAGGAACATCTTTGCAACAGTATAGTCATACTGTATCGGGGCGGTTTGTTGGGATTGTTCTCCCATAACACCTCCTTAAAAGATTTTGATAGATTTTTGTAAAACACAAGTATATAGAAAATAAATTAAGATTTGGATATATCTTCACTAATATTTATCATCTTGATAAAATCTGTTACTTCTAAACTGGCACTGCCGACCAAAACTCCATCACATGATGGCAATCTTAGGATTTCTTCTATATTTGCTACCTTTACACTACCACCATATATCACTTTTCTATCTGTCTTCTCCTTTATCCATTTTAGAACCTCTTCTATCTCCTCCATAGTTGGAGTAATTCCAGTTCCAATTGCCCAGATAGGTTCGTAGGCGATTGTGTAGTTGCTATATTCCAAAGGTATATCTCTAAATTGGTTTTCTAAATAGTGGAACAGCTTCTCTCTTCCCTCTTTTCTAATTTCGAGAGGTTCACCTATGCAATAGATAATCTTGAAATTCTTTTCAGCGAAAAACTGAAATTTTTTAGCCACCTCATCTTGGCTCTCTTTTAGAATCTCTCTCCTCTCACTATGTCCAATTAGAATAGTTCTAATCCCAAACTCTTCTAACTGCTCTAATCCTATCTCACCGGTAAAAGCCCCCCGCTCAACTGGATAGCTATTCTGAACTCCTATTTCAACTCTACCAATATGGTGTTGGAGGGCGGTAGTTGGAGGGAAAATAATAATTTCTGATGAGGTGGAGGGGTGGAGGTTTTGCTCCAAAGTGTTGAGATATTCCTTAGTCTCTTCTCGAGTCTTATTAGTCTTAAAATTTGCGGAAATAACCATATCTACTCCTTGATAAGAGGGAGAACTCCCGGAAGAACTTTACCCTCTATAAGTTCGAGAGAAGCACCTCCACCGGTTGAGATAAAAGTCATATCCTCATCTAAATTGGTTCTCTTTATCAAATCGGCAGTATCCCCTCCACCAATAATAGTAGTAGCGAAAGTTTCAGCGACTGTGTGAGCAAGTTTGAAACTACCCCTACTAAATTTCTCCATCTCATAAACCCCCATTGGACCATTCCATAAGATGGTTTGGGAATCCCTAATAGCAAGTTGGAAAAGTTTTACAGAAGCAGGACCAATATCCAATCCCATCCAGTTGTCTGGAATATCTTTGACGGTAACTAGTTTGATATTGGCATTTTCAGAAAATCCATCACTAGCTACTACATCGACAGGTAAATATATTTTCACTCCAAGTTTTCGAGCCTCCTCCATAATATTGAGAGCCTCAGGGATTAGATGGTCTTCTACTATCGATTTTCCGATATTCTCTCCAAGAGCTTTAAGGAATGTAAAAGCCATTCCCCCACCGATTATCAACTTATCCACTTTTGGAAGGAGGTTTTTTAGAGCCTCCAATTTCCCTGATACTTTGCTACCCCCAACGATAGCGGTAAATGGACGAGCGGGAGAGTTTAGAAGTTTGGAGAAAAATTGGATTTCCTTTTGAAGTAGGAAACCTGCCGCCTTATGTTGGTTATCAAAATATTCTGTAATACCTGAAACTGATGAGTGGTTGCGGTGGCTCACTCCAAAAGCATCATTTACATAAATATCTCCAAAGTTAGCAAGTGCTTTGGAAAATTCCGGGTCGTTTTTGGTCTCTCCCTCCTCAAACCGAAGATTTTCAAGGAGGAGAACCTCTCCAATTTTCAGATTAGCTACCTTCTTTTTTGCATCTTCTCCAACTACATCTTTTGCAAGTTGGACATCGAGATGGAGAAGAGAATGCAATCTCTTTTGGATAGGTTTTAAAGAGTATTTAGGGTCGAATTTCCCTTTTGGTCGTCCAAGATGCGAAGCCAAGACAACAGAAGCATTATTATCTAAACAATACTCTATCGTAGCTAAGGCTGAACGGATTCGTCTATCATCTGTAATATTTCCAAATTCATCTAATGGAACATTGAAATCACATCGGATAAATACCCGTTTTCCTTCTAAGTCGATATTTTTCAGATTTAGCAGTTCCATAGCTTACCTTTGAGAAACAAAGACCGCCATATCAACCAATCTATTTGAGTAGCCCCACTCATTATCATACCAAGCCATAACCTTTACCATGTTTCCATCGATAACTTGGGTCAAGTCCTCAGCCACTATTGCACTATGTGGGTCGCCTTGGAAATCTTGGGAAACTCGATAGTCGCTATCGATAGCAATAATACCTTTTAGCTCCCCTTCTGCTTTCTCTTTCAGAACTCTATTTACCTCATCTTTGGTAGTCTTTTTGGAGACGACTACATTTAAATCAACCATAGAGACATTAGGGGTAGGAACTCGAACAGATTGACCGTGCAATTTACCTTGGAGTTGAGGGAGAACAAGTCCAATAGCTTTTGCTGCCCCTGTTGTAGTTGGAATCATATTGACGGCAGCGGCTCTTGCTCGTCTCTTATCTTTTCGGTGTTTGACATCTAATATATTTTGGTCATTGGTGTAGCTATGGATAGTGGTCATTAGCCCCTTTTCAATTCCAAAATGGTCATCTAATATTTTTGCGACTGGAGCTAGGCAGTTGGTGGTGCAACTTGCATTGGAGATAATCTCTTGACCGCTATATTTCTCGTTATTCACTCCAATAACAAATGTATCTGTTTTATCTTTTGCAGGTGCAGAAAAGATAACCTTTTTCACTCCATTTTTTAGGTGGGCTTTCGCCTGTTCTTGGGTTAAAAATACCCCTGTGCATTCTAGGACTATTTCGGCTCCATATTTTCCAAAGTCGAGATTTTCTGGGTCTTTATCTGAAAGCATCTTCACCTTCATATCCCCAATTTGGATATATCCATCTTCAAGTAGTTTAGTCTCTACTTCAAAAGTTCCATGGACACTATCATTATCTAATAGATACTTCACCATATCAGGAGAAGCTAAATCGTTGATAGCTACAAGTTCGACATCGTCGCGATTAGCGATAATTCGGGCTACACTTCTACCAATTCGCCCAAATCCATTTATAGCCACTTTAACAGCCATATATTTTCCCTTGTTAGAATTTGTTTATTGGTTGATTGTATCAAAAAAGAGAGGTCAATGAGGTGGAGGAGTTGAAGACTGAGAAGTTAGAAAACTCTATTGTTGAAAAAGATGAAAAAGAAGCAATCGAATATATAAATTCTCAATAAAATGGAAACCCCCAAAACTGGGGGCGGAAATAGAAATTAGCTATCTTTCTTAGCTATCGCCTCTTCGGCATATTTGATTCCAAGCTCCCAAGCTTTTAAGTTCGGTTCATGAACTTTCTTAGGAACTTTCGACAACATAACCTCTTTAAGAGTTTCCGGGTCTATCGCTTTCATAAATGTATTAGCAATCGCAAGAGCAATAACAGACTGAGTTAGAACTAATCCCACCTCTTCTTTTGCGATGGTAATAATAGGAATTTCAACTATATTCCACTTTTTTCTATCTTCTTCTGTTGGATGGACAAGGTAAGGGTCAATGATAATAGTTCCCCCTTCTGTTACCCCATTTTTGAATAGGTTGTAAGAGACGTTGGCAACCGATAGCATAAAATCAACTTCACCATCATTAGCATATGGATAGAATATCTCTTCATCGTCAAGGGTAATATCAACAACTGTTGGACCCCCTCTAACTTGGGAAGTATATGTAGCTGTTTTTACTCCATATCCCCCTAACTTTATTTTAGCTGCTGCAAAAATTTCACCCGCGAGGAGAACCCCCTGTCCTCCAACCCCGGTAAATCTCATTATAGTTCTTGCCATCTTAACCCCTTATATCTTCTTCTCAAAATCGTCTTGGGTAAGTTTAGCCCTCTTACCTTGATGAACCTTTTTGATTTCCTCATAAAGTTCGCAATACTCTTTTGCCTCTTTGTCGTGTTTTAGGATACCTGTTGGGAATAAGTTGAGTTTTTCCTCTTCTGGTAACTGGTCATATTTCTTTTTAGGCATTGTGATTTTGTCAATCCATTCAAGGTTTTCCATAGCCGAAGCCATCTTATTCTTTCTACCTAAATTGATATGACAGTTAGAGAGAATATCAAAGAAAGAAAATCCTTTATGTTTAAACCCTTCAACAAATACCTTTTCAAGCTTCTTAGGATTTAAAACAGTTTCACGAGCTACAAAAGAGGCACCAGCAGCAATAGCCAACTCAGCTCCATCAAAAGTAGGGTCAATATTCCCTGCCTTTTGTGAAACAGTCCACATACCTTGTGGAGTTGTTGGGGAAGTTTGAGAGTTGGTAAGTCCATAAATGAAGTTATTTATCATAATGAAATTTATATCTATATTTCTTCTCGCTGCATGGATTGTATGGTTTCCTCCAATTGCCAAAGCATCTCCATCACCTGCAACACAAATCACATGTTTATCTGGATTTGCCAACTTTATACCAGTTGCAAATGCTACTGTTCGCCCGTGAGTAGTATGAACGGTGTTGAAATCGACATATGAAGAGAATCGCCCTGAACAACCAATTCCAGAGACAACCGCCACATCATCTTGATTCCAACCCAATTTTTCGATGGCTCTAATCATAGCTTTCAAAATTACACCATCACCACAACCCCAACACCAAAGTGTTGGCATCTTCTCCAATCTTAGATATTTATCATAATTGAATGCCATCTTTAAAAGACCTCCTTAACTTTCTCTACTATCTCATATGGAGAGATAGCTCTACCATTGACCTTATAAAGCCCTTCAAGGTCAAGTCGCCCAGAAACTCTCTCAACCTCTTCTGTATATTGTCTAATGTTTAACTCTACAACCAATACATTTTTAACCATATCTGTCCAGTGTCTAATTCTCTTAGCTGGTGATGGCCAAAGGGTAATCGGTCGGAATAGTCCAGCTTTTCTCCCCTCTTTTCTAAGAGTTCTAATAGCCTCTTTTGCTGCAAGAGAGACAGAACCATAAGCGATAATTAGGATTTCCCCCTCTTCGCCATTGAAATCATCTAACATGAACTCTTCATTTTTTTCGAGTTCATCAGTATGTTTCATTACCTTATCTTCAAGTCTTTGAATCAACTTTCTACAAGTTTCAATTTCTTCTGTTGGGAAACCTTTTGCATCGTGGTGAAGACCTGTAAAGTGGTATCTATACCCTTTAAACATTGGATTTAGAACCGCTGGTTCATCTGGACCTACTCCATAAGGTAGATACTCTTCTGGTGGTCCGTCGAAAGTTTTTCGAGGCACAATACCTTTTTGCACCTCATCAGCTGTTGGAATTACAGCTTTTCCGTGCATATGTCCGATTGTCTCATCGGTAAGGACTATAACAGGTTGCATAAATCTATCAGCAAGATTGAAGGCTCTAACAACTTCTGTATAACACTCCTCTAAGTTACCAGCACATAGAGTAATAGAGCGATAGTCTCCGTGAGATGGGTTTCTAGCCTGTCTAACATCACCTTGTGAAACTCTGGTTGGTAGCCCAGTAGATGGTCCGCCTCTCATAACATCAACTACAACAACTGGAACCTCTGCCATTTGAGCAAGTCCTAAATTTTCAGCCTTCAAAGACATACCAGGACCAGATGTAGCAGTCAATGCTCTAACCCCTGACATAGCAGCACCAACAGCCGCAGCAACTCCACCTATTTCATCTTCCATTTGGATAGCAACTCCTCCAACTTTTGGAAGTAGGTCAGAGATAGTATGCATTATCTCACTCGATGGAGTAATAGGATACCCTCCAAAAAATCGACAACCGGCATCAACCGCCGCCATCGCTACTAAATCATTTCCCGATGCTATTACTTCTCTCGTTTCCATTCCTTCTCCTATTCAACTAACATGTAGTTATTGGCTTTAATTTTTTCTGCTCGCTCTTTTGCCTCTGGGGTCAATTTTGCAAATTTGAATTCACTTTTATCAGCTACAAAAATTGCAAAATCAGGGCAAGATAGCTCACATTCGTTACAACCTATACAACTACCAGGTTCAATTACTTTTACCATAGCTCCAAGAGTAGAGCTACTATCATATACCATCGCCAAAGTTCCTGCTGGACAGACCGATACACAAATATCACAAGCCTTACATCGACTCTCATCTACCCAAACAGGAGTATTTTCTGGGGCTTTCATCAATCCCATAAAATCTCCTTATTCAAGATATGGGATTAGAATAGCTTAATTAGCTTAAAAGAGGTATTAATATCTATTATAAATAGTGGAAAATTGGGTATTTAGGTAACAGGAGAGGAGGGGAAACCCCGAAAAATGGGGATAATTTTGGGGGAAATATCTATTTTTTGTATTTGGATAAATCTATTTTTGCTTTTGGACCTTTTGAACTCTTTTCAGCTTTTAGGAACTCTTTTATCTTTTGAAGTTTCTTTTTTCCAATTCCCTTTACATGGATTAGGTCATCTACTGATTTGATTTTATTCTTTTTTCTATATTCAATAATTCGTTCGGCTAATTTTTTCCCAATCCCATGTATAGACATCAGCTCAGATTTTGAAGCTGTTTGGAAATCTATACCAAATAGAGCAGTTGAAAGTAGTAGAGCTGAAATAAGTAATTTCCACATGGGCTAACTCCTTAGCAAAATACACATTCTATTTTATCCTAATTCATTTGAAAAATTCAAAATTATCAAACCCATTATATGTTTTGAAGGCTAAAAGATAGAGAGTTTTTAGAATATCTTCATTAGAAGATAATTTTTTCCATTCATCTAATACACTGTTTTCTATTCCTGTTCTTTGGATATTTTTTACTACCTCATCAATAATTTTGGGTAAGACTTGAACCAATTTTTTAAATGCCTCTTTTTCTCCTGTAACAATTTCGTAAAATCTATCTATTGATACCCTTCGAATTCTCTCGTTCTGAATTTGCTTACCGTCTATTCGTATTGTCCAAGGAACATTTTGGCTTTTGGTGGATATTGCTTCTACAAGCAAACAGAGGTTTTTGGAATCCTCCAATATTTTATTTTGCATCTTGATATAGGTTCTTTGAGAAGATGAAGAATTCATAGTATTATGTTTATTTTTAATTTCAACATAAATTTTTTCTTTTCATTAATAACATCGAAACCGTGTGTTGGAACTTGCCAATCAAAATCTCCCATATATTTAAAGATATTTTGGTGAAAATAACCGATGAGGTTTGTATTTGATTTATCAATTTGTCTCAATATCTCGTTTTCAAGAACTTCCAAAATATCTTTATTGTATATTTTTGAATCGAATGTCAATTTTATAGGGTCAATGATATTTTTATTGAAGTCGTTGAAATTGATTTCAAAACGGTATTGCTTAACGGTATTTTCTACATGAGAATACAAATCCTCATATTTAATAAAATTCAAGTTGAAGTTGTCCATAATGTCTCCTTTTTTTAAGATAGCTCTTTATAGCCAGTCCAACATGTTTAGCCAACTCAACAGGAACAGCATTACCAATCTGTTTGTATTGCTCAGAGATAGAACCCACAAATTCCCAACTATCTGGAAAACTCTGTATTCTTGCACTTTCACGAATAGAGAGAGGTCGCACCTCATCGGGGTGGCACCTTTCGGTCTGTTTTTGAGAAGGGCTACACAATATAGTTAAACTAGGTTCATTCCATGATAGCCTCCTTGCTACCCCCGTTTTTCCACCATTAGAATAGTAACTTTTCCCGAGATACTCCTTAGCTATGTTCTCTGGTAAATCTTTCCAATATCCACCAGCAGGAACCAATTTCAATATCTCTCTTTTTTTCTCTGAATATGTGGCACATGGAGAAGGAGGGCAGTTTTTTAAAACATCTTTTAAAACTAATTTTTTTTTCAAGGGTTTTGGAAATTGAAACTCCCCTTTAAAAAAATCGTTACGAATACCAATAATAAAAATTCTTTCTCTCTTTTGAGCAACTCCATAATCAAAAGCATTCAAAACTTTATATTGAACCCTATATCCAACATCTTGAAAGACTTCTATCATTGTCTTTAAAGTTCGACCCTTATCGTGAGATAGAAGCCCCTTAACATTTTCAGCTAAAAACATTTTGGGCTGTAACTCTTTCAGAATTTCTGCATAGTAATAGAAGAGAGTTCCACGAGTATCTGCCAGTCCTAATCTATTTCCAGCATATGAGAAACTTTGACAAGGATAACCACCAGAAAGCAAATCTATATCAACCACATCTATATAATTTCTAATCCCTTTTTGAGCTACTTTCTCAATATCTTCATTTATCACATTCCAATTGGGTCTATTTTTTAATAGAGTTTGTGAAGCAAATCTATTGTTTTCAACAAGTGCGATAGTTTTAAATCCTGCTTTTTCTAAACCGAGAGCTAACCCACCAGCACCTGCAAAAAGTTCTATAACTGTTGGTTTCTGTTCCATCTTTTTCTAACTATAATAAAATATTAATATTGAATATTACAAAAACTATTGGAGTAACTATGAAAATAGGTATTTTAGGAGCGATGAGAGAGGAGATAACCCCTATCCTCCAACTTATTGGAGAATACGAAACGGTTGAACACGGGAAAAATATTTACTATCTCGCTAAATATAGCAATCATGAATTGGTAATCGCTTATAGCAAAATTGGTAAAGTCTTTGCCTCTATGACTGCTACAACTATGATAGAAAAATTTGGAGTAGAAGCTATCCTATTTAGTGGAGTGGCAGGAGCTATAAATCCTCGATTGAAAATAGGTGATTTGATATTTGCTACTAAATTGGCTCAACACGATTTGGATATTACCGCCTTTGGCCACCCTTATGGATATGTTCCAGAGGGGGCGGTATTTGTGGAAACTGATAAAAGACTTAATCAGATAGCTGATGAGGTGGCTCGAAAAAGTGGTATGAGAATTGGACGAGGGGTAATAGCCACAGGTGACCAATTTATCGCCGACCCAGAGAGAAAAAAGTGGATTAGAGAAACTTTTCAAGCTGATGCTATTGAAATGGAAGGGGCATCTGTCGGGGTCGTCTGCGATAGCTTCAATATCCCTTTTTTCGTTCTAAGAGCCATTAGCGACTCTGCCGATGGAAATGCAGGAGAGGATTTCGATTCATTCTTAGACAAATCGGCTCGAATTAGTGGCTATTTCATTATGGACATGGTAGAAGCGATAGAGGATTAGCTATGGTTCTAATGATAGATAACTACGATAGTTTTACCTTCAATATTGTCCAATACTGCTTAGAGCTTGGAGCTGATTTGAAGGTGGTTCGAAATGATGAGGTTGATATAGAAGATATTCGAAACATGAGACCTGAAAAAATTATCATATCCCCAGGTCCCGCCACCCCAAACGATGCAGGTATTAGTCTCGATGTTGTGAAAAATTTCAAAGACGACATGCCTATATTGGGTATCTGCTTAGGACACCAAACCATCGCCCAAGCTTTCGGAGGTGAAATAGTTCGAGCTAAAAATATGATGCACGGCAAGACCTCTAAGATTGTAAGCAGTGATAAGGAGTTTCAACTATTTCGAGATATTCCAGAGACATTTACAGCCACCCGCTACCATTCGTTAGTTGTAGATAGAGAGAGCCTCCCCGATATTATCCAACCCACCGCATATAGTGAAGATGATAATGAGATTATGGCTCTGAAAGTGAAGGGGTATGAAATCTATGGACTTCAATTCCACCCAGAGTCTATTATGAGCGAGTATGGACACGAGATATTGGATAACTTTCTAAAAATATAGTTACATCCAATCTATTATCTTCTCTACCTCATCGACCTCAAAGAGAGCAATATCCAATTGCTCCATCGGTTTCTTTGGAACAATAGCTCTCTTTATCCCTTGTGAAATAGCTTCACGGAGTCGAATATCGAGACTGGGAACTCCTCGAATATCTCCAATTAGAGAGACCTCGCCAAGAAATATAGTCTCTTTGGAGAGGGGTCTATCTTTGAAGCTACTAATAATAGATGCCAATATAGCAAGGTCAGAAGCTGTTTCATCTATCCTAATCCCTCCTGTAATATTGACAAAAACATCATACCGATTTAGAGGCAATCCCAATCTCCTCTCCAAAAGAGCTAAAAGCATATTTAGGCGGTTGTAGTCAAATCCATTTACACTCCTTTTGGAATTTGGGGTAAAGGATTCAGTTATCAGGGCTTGGACTTCAATAATAAGGGGGCGACTACCTTCAATAATAACAGTTAAGGCTGAACCGGGTTGGGGTTGAGACTTTGAGATAAATTTAGAAGCTATATTTTTTGCCGATACTAGCCCTCTCTCTCCCATCTCAAATAGTCCGATTTCGCTTGTAGTTCCAAATCTATTTTTAAATCCTCTCAAAATTCTAAGCTCTCTACTCGCTTCACCTTCAAAGTAGAGAACTACATCAACCATATGTTCCAAAACTCGCGGACCAGCAATAGCCCCATCTTTGGTAATGTGTCCAATCACAAATATAGATATACCCCTCTCCTTTGCAATCCTCATAAGCTCAAAGGTAACGGCTCGAACTTGTGAAACACTCCCGGGAGCAGAGGATAGGGAATTGGTATATATGGTCTGGATAGAGTCGATAATGAGAGTTGAATAGTCTCTCTCCTCTATCTTCTCTCGTATCTTTTCAAACTCTATCTCTGAAAAGAGATATAGAGACTTTTCAGATACCCCTAACCTATCGGCTCTAAGTTTTATCTGACTTAAAGACTCTTCACCACTTATATATAGAATATTTCTCTCTTTTGCAAGATACCCCGCAACTTTCAGGAGCAGAGTAGATTTTCCAATCCCTGGACTACCCCCAATCAAAATTAGAGACCCCTTGACAATTCCACCACCTAGAACTAAATCGAGTTCGCTATCACCAGTGGAGTATCTCTCTATCTCTTCAATTTCAATATCAACTATTGATATTACATCTTGAATATTTTTCGATGAGGTGGAGGGAGAAGAGGAGGAGGGGAGAACCTCCACAAAACTATCCCACTCCGAACAGCTAGGACATTTACCTAAAAATTTTAGGGACTGGTAACCGCAATATTGACATTCGTAACTGGTTCTATTTTTCTTCGCCATCTTTTAAAGCTTGATAAGCTATATCAGTTCTGAACTGCTTTCCTGCAAAGTGGATTTGCCCACATAGCATATATGCTCTATCTCTCGCCTCTTGAATAGTATCACCTAAGCCGATAGCCACAAGAACCCTGCCACCTGTTGCATAGAGTTTGCCCTCCTCTTTCGAAACCCCAGCATAGGAGATATGGGAGTTTTCAGCTAAATCACTATGGACTATCTCATCTACAATAATTTCAGCAGGTTGAGAAGAGCTATAAGGGTATTTTTCAGAAGCCATCACAACTCCAACAGAATATCTTTTAGAAATCTGAATATCAACCTCATCGAGTTTCCCTTTGGTTGCCTGATATAGAATATCTGTAATAGGAGTTTCGATAAGAGGCATCAAGATTTCACACTCAGGGTCTCCAAATCGGACATTGAACTCCAAGACATAAGGTTCATTATTGACAACCATCAAACCGGCAAAAAGAACCCCTTTAAAGATATTTCCATCTTTTGCCATACCTTCAAGAGTTGGACGAATAATTTTAGTCTCTATCTTCTCCATAAGTTCATCGGTTGCCAAAGGGGTTGGAGCATATGCCCCCATTCCTCCTGTGTTTGGTCCTTTATCCCCTGTTAGCAGTCGTTTATGGTCTTGTGCTGGTGGTAGTATCTGATAATTTTTTCCATCTGAGATAGCGAAAACTGAAAGTTCGAAACCATCTAAGAACTCTTCAATAATAATTTTCTTTCCAGCATCTCCAAAAAGCGAACCGCTCAACATATCCCCCGCCGTCTTCTTAGCCTCTTCAACACTTTGGGCGATAATTACCCCTTTTCCTCCACAAAGTCCATCAGCTTTCACAACGATAGGAGGGGTGAGGGTTTCAATAAATTTATAACTCTCTTCAAGCGATGAGGTTTCGAGAAATCGAGCCGTAGGTATTCCATACTTTTGGAGAAACTTTTTCATGAATATCTTTGAGCCTTCAAGTTGTGCAGCCCTCTTTGAAGCTCCAAAGATAGCCAACCCCTCTTTTTCAAATATATCAACTACCCCATCTACTAGCGGTTTTTCAGGTCCAACAATAGTTAGGTCTATCTCTTCTTTTTTCGCAAAATCTGCCAGTTCTTGAAAATCGGAAATAGAGATATTTTCTCCTAACTCTTCTGTTGCTCCATTTCCGGGAGCAAAATAGATTTTTTCAACTCTACTATCTCTGCTAACTGCCAACCCTAGGGAGTATTCTCTACCCCCTGAACCTATAATTAGAACTCTTCTAACCAACTCTACTATCCTTATATATAATATGGAACTAAATTTTTACCAAAAAATATTAAAGAATAGCGGAAAATGGAAAATAGTAATATATATGATGTGATAGTGGTTGGTGGAGGACATGCTGGAATTGAGGCATCTCTTGCAAGTGCAAGAATGGGCATGAAAACTCTACTAATCTCTATACTGGTGGAAAATATAGGAGCTACCAGCTGTAACCCTGCAATAGGTGGATTGGCAAAAGGTCATTTAGTAAAAGAGATAGATGCACTCGGTGGGCAGATGGCAAAGACTACCGATAAATGTGGTATCCAGTTCCGGATATTGAATGAAAACAAAGGTCCAGCTGTTAGAGGTAGTCGGGCTCAGATAGACATGGATAAATATAGAGTAGAGATGAGGAATATCTGCCTAAATACTCCTAATCTCGATGTAGTTCAGGATACCGTTACAGAACTTATTATCCAAAATGGAGAGGCGAAAGGGGTTCGAACTGAACTCCAAATAGACTATTTTGGAAAAAAGGTAATCCTAACCACTGGAACATTTCTCAATGGAGTTACCCATGTTGGAGAAGTTCAGAAACAGGCGGGACGATATGGAGAGTTCGCTTCTACCCATTTGGCTGAAAATCTGAAAAAGTTGGGATTTCGAGTGGGGCGGTTGAAAACTGGAACTACTGCCCGGATAGATGGCTCCACTATCGATTTTTCAGTAATGGAGCGACAAGATGGAGATATAGAACCTATTCCATTCAGTTTCCATACCGATAGAGAGAGTTTCAAGAATAGAAAGCAACTACCTTGCTATATCACCTATACCAATGAGAGAACCCACCAAATTATTGAAGGCAACTTTTATAGAGCCCCTCTATTTACTGGGCAGATTTCCGGTATTGGTCCTCGATATTGTCCAAGTATTGAAGATAAAATACACCGGTTTAGAGACAAAGAGAGACACCACCTATTTATAGAACCCCAAACAGAAGAGGCGACAGAATACTATATCAATGGTCTCTCTACTTCTCTTCCTACCGATGTCCAGAGAGAGATGATTCACTCTATCCGTGGATTGGAAAATGCAAAGATAGTTAGATATGGATATGCGATTGAATACGACTATATAGACCCAACAGAACTAAAACACACTTTGGAGACTAAGAAGATAAGAAATCTCTATTTGGCCGGACAAATCAACGGAACTACTGGATATGAAGAGGCAGCAGCACAGGGGCTAATGGCTGGAATAAATGCATCTCTCGCTATCCAAAATAGAGAGCCTCTAATTTTGAGAAGAGATGAGGCATATATTGGAGTTCTCATAGATGATTTGGTTACTAAGGGGGTTGATGAACCTTATCGTCTCTTTACAAGTCGGGCAGAGTATAGGCTACTCCTTAGAGAGGATAATGCCCATCTGAGACTATCCAAATATGGATATGAAATTGGACTAATATCCGAAGAGTTCTATCAGCGAGTTCAGGAGTTGCAGAAAAATATAGATGAGGTGGTTCAAGAACTCCAAGATACCTATATGACCCCTACCAAAGAAAATATTCTATTTCTTCAATCAATAGGACAAGAGAAAATAAAAGATAAGACCTCCTATCTGAAAATAGTTGGTAGGAAAGGAGTTCCAAAAGATATTTTGGAGGTTCTCAATCCTAAATATAGCTTTTTAAGTGAAGAGGCTAAGGAACAGATACTAATAGAGGCTAAATATTTCAACTATATCCAGAAACAGCGAGAACAGATAGAGAAAATGAAAGAGATGTTAGCTATCAAAATCCCCGAAGATTTCGATTTTTCAAAAGTCTCTGGATTGAGCAATGAGGTGGTAGAGAAATTGGAAAAATACAACCCTCCAACTCTCCAATCAGCCTCTCAGATTTCAGGCATCACCCCCGCGGCAATAGATATTTTACATATCTATATCAAGATGGAGGAGAGAAAGAAAAAT
>DTUW01000077.1 GCA_012963895.1 Campylobacterales bacterium
GAAAAATTACGGAATTTGGTTCAAGAGAACCATATCAGATTGGACGATTTTATTTACCCCCTATTTGTAAAATTTGGAGAGGGGATAAGGGTTGAGATAGAGAGTATGCCAGATGTCTATCAACTCTCGATAGATGAAGCTATAAAAGAGTGTGAAACTCTCAAAAGTTTAGGGATATACTCAATTATCCTATTCGGTATCCCTGAGGTAAAAGATAGTGTGGGGAGTGATGCCCTTTGTGAAAATGGAATTATTGCAACAGCAGTTAGAGAGATAAAGAAAGCCCACCCCGATATGTTTATAGTAACCGATTTATGTTTTTGTGAATATACAGACCATGGGCATTGTGGAATTTTGGATAAAAATGGAGTAGTTGATAACGATTCCACTTTGGAAATTTCAGCCCAACAGGCACTAATTCATGCAAAGGCGGGGGCTGATATGATAGCCCCTTCTGGAATGATGGACGGAATAGTCAAAGCTTTGCGAAATGTTTTGGACAAAAATGGATATTACAATATCCCTATTATGAGTTATTCAACCAAATTTGCTAGTGGATATTATGGTCCATTTAGAGATGTGGCGGAGTCTGCTCCATCTTTTGGAGATAGACGAGGATACCAGATGAACCCCGCAAATGGTCGAGAGGCTCTATTGGAATCGCTTGAAGATGATAAGCAGGGGGCTGATATTTTGATGGTGAAACCTGCATTGGCTTATCTCGATGTTGTGAAATCTATTAGAGAAGCAACTAAAAAGCCTTTGGCTGTATATAATGTAAGTGGTGAATATTCTATGTTGAAATTTGCTGGAAAAAGTGGATTGATTGACTATGAAAAAACTCTAATTGAGACTATGTTAAGTTTTAAACGGGCGGGAGCTGATATTATCATCTCATACCATGCAAAAGAGATAGCCAAACTTATTCAAGAAGGAAAAATATAGTGAGACACTTTCTATCATTCGATGACTTTTCCAAATCTGAAATATTGGAAATTATCGAACTCTCCAAAAAGATAAAAGCCGAATTCAAACAAGGTATTCAGATTCCCTATCTCGAAAAGAAGATATTGGGAATGGTCTTCGAAAAGAGTAGCACCAGAACCCGGGTAAGTTTTGAGAGCGGTATCTACCAACTCGGGGGATATGGCATGTTCCTCTCTAATCGTGATATTCAACTTGGACGGGGCGAACCGATAAAGGATACCGCAAAAGTAATTAGCTCTATGGTAGATATGATAATGTTGAGAACCTTTGGACATGAAAGATTGGAGGAGTTAGCCAAATATTCATCTGTTCCTGTCATCAATGGACTAACAGACCTATGCCACCCTGTCCAAGTCTTAGCAGACTATTTGACAATCCTTGAAGAGGGGATAGATAATCCGACAATTGCATATATTGGAGATGGAAACAACATGGCTAACTCCTATATCCTCTTTTCTGCAAAGATGGGGATAGAGTTGAGAATAGCAACCCCAAAAGGGTATGAGCCTGATACTACGATTCTGCAAAAAGGTAGAGAGTTGGGAGGTAATATTCTCCTTACCAATTCACCAGAAGAGGCTATATTAGGAGCTGATGTAGTCGTTACAGATACATGGATATCTATGGGAATGGAGGAGGAGAAGGGGCAGAGAATAAAAGATTTCCAAAATTTCCAGATAGATAGAAATCTCTTTTCCAAATCGGCTGAAAATTCTATCTTTCTCCACTGCCTACCTGCTTATCGAGGGTATGAGGTTGCCGATGAGGTGATAGATGGCGAGAGAAGCAGAATATATCAAGAGGCTGAGAATAGGCTACATGTTCAAAAAGGGTTAATGGTCTGGTTAGACCAACATCGCAATTAGGGTTTTTGGGTAAGTTTTCTATGGTATATCACTTTGCCATTTTGGAGGTATCGGACATATACATCTACCAAAATAGAACCGTTGGAATCTGATGAGGTTGTTTTCCAGAAATTTTTAGTTCCGCAATCTTGCCAATAGTCTCCAACATAGTTGATATATACCGTCGTATTGAACTCCTTCTCTTTATCTATTACCGATAGCTCCTCTAAACAGGGTTGAGAGTTGTTTCTATCTTGAATCATCAAGACAGCAAGTTCTACCCCACTTCTTGCTAATAGCTTAGCTTGACTATATAGATATTGTTGGATTGCTGTCTCTGATGTGTTTGAAGAGAGTGAAAGTATCATTGTTACAAAGTAAGAGAAGAGGACTAGAATAAATATAGTTAGAATTAGAACAAATCCCCTTTTCATCTCTCTATGGAGTTAGTCCCCAAACTGATAGATTTATATCTGAAACCACCTCATCACTATCCAATCTAATATTGAGATTCTCTATATCAACCACCAAAGGGCTATTTTCCAATTTGTCCAAAAATAGAATAGTATTGGAGTAATTGGAACGGGTAGTAATGGAGACTTTCAATCTCTTATCGAAAGGTTCTATATTTTTGATAAATCTATTCTGCATAGTGATGATTTCTACACCACTTGCGATAGCTACCGAAGATATTCTTTTGAGGAATTTAGTCCAACTTTTCCTATCATATACAACATTGGACAAATTCAGGAGTTGGCTATTTAGAAACTTTTTTCTATTTTTCAATTCAATGATTTCCTCTTTTAGCTTCTCTATCTCTCCCTGCTGTTTGGATATGAAAAAATTGTCATTGAACATTAGATAATCTTTGTATTCTCTGATTTTCCTTGTAATTTTTCTCTCTTCTTTTTCCAATTTGCTAACCTCTTGTTTAGAGGAGAGATATAGATATTTGTAGGAGAGAAAAAATATCCCCCCTACTATCATTATGTAGATATAGACCAACTCCCGAGTAGATAAAGAATTTAGACTATTGTCTATCTTGTCGAGTAACATAGAGTTAGCTTAAAAACATTCCTGCTGATATTAGTTGGGCTTCCATTATCTCAATTTCACGAGGAGCAGAGATAACGATTTCAGGATTTGGGGTGAAGTCCAATTTTTTACTTCTATCCTCATACTCAATACTATTTAGAATTACTTTAAGGGTCTCCTTTCTCGCGAGATGCTTATTATCTGAGCGAATAATAGTCCAAGGGGTATCGTGGGAGTGGGTTCGTCTCAACATCTCATATTTCATGTTTGTGAAATCGTCCCACTTATCTTGGGCTTGTAAATCTACCTCACTTAGTTTCCAATGTCTCAATGGGTCATTTTTTCGCCGTTCAAATCTCTTTTTTTGTTCCTCTTTGGTAACTGAAAAGTAGAGCTTTATAAGGATAATCCCGTGATTGACTAAATCTTTTTCAAAGTTGGTAACTCCATTCATGAAAATATCATACTCTTCCATTGTGCAGAAACCAAATACAGGCTCAACCATTGCCCTGTTATACCAACTCCTATCAAATAGAACTATCTCCCCTTTTCTAGGAAAGTGTTGAACATATCTTTGGTAATACCATTGGCTCTTCTCCTCTTCTGTCGGTTTTCCGAGGGCTACTACTCGATAGTGTTTCTCGTTCATGTATCTTGTAACTCGTCGAATAGTCCCCCCTTTTCCCGCTGCATCTCTCCCTTCAAAGAGGATTATCATTTTCATATGATGTTTTTCAATATGTCTTTGGAGCTTTATCAATTCTGCCTGATAGGGTTTAAGTTCCTGAACTTCTCTAAGTTTCTGAACTGCTTTACTCTCTTTCTTCAACTTTTTTTTATAAAACTTTCGGAGGCTTTCATATTCTCGAATAAATTTCTCAAACTCTATTTTTTCACCCTTGTAATAGATATATTCCGGGTTTTCTCCAACCTCCGACATAGAAAGCTCTTCTATCTTTTTTCTCTTCTTTTTACTCATTTTTCCTCCTTGATAGATTTCAAATGGTCGATAAATTGCTTAGGATTTTTGAATCCATAGATTCTCTTATCTTCCAATTCAACTCCAAATTGAAAAAAGAGGATAGCAGGAGGTCCAACTATTCCAAGCTCCTTCATAATCGCTTTATCCTCTTCTGAATTATCGCTAACATCTACCCGATAGAGTTCGAAATTCTCTAATACTTTCTGAACCTCTTTATCTCTAAAAGTTATCTCCTCCCACTCCTTGCAACTTACACACCATTTAGCTGTAAAATCGACCATCACAATTCTATCGCTTTGAAATAGTTTTTCATCGAGTTCGTCCAGTGTGGAGATATTTTGGAAAGGGAGTGAAGATTGTTCGGCAGTAGTCGATGAGGTGGCTTTTTCGAAACCAATCAACTTCTCAACACTATTCACAAATAGAACAGCTCCAAAAATCAACCCCATCACTGCAACACTTTTGAAAAGTGGTTCTAAGCGAAATCTATTTTTCAAAGGCTCCAAAGCCCCCAAGTAGATAGATGAAGAGATAAATAGGATACCCCAGAGCAGGGTTACAATAGTATCAGGTAGGATTTTTGAAAGAGTTTGGATAGCAATACCCAACATCACAATTCCAAAGATTTGGCTAACTTTTTCCATCCAGCCACCCGGCTTAGGCATAAACTTACCTGCACCAGCTCCAATTAGAAGAAGCGGAACACCTGTCCCAAATCCCATGAAGAAGAGAGCCAATCCGCCAAGAAGTGCATCACCACTTTGAGAGATATACAATATCGCACCTGCAAGAGGAGGAGCTACACAAGGACCAACTATTAGAGCAGAGAGAAACCCCATAATTGCAACACCTATAAAACCTCCCTTTTGCCCAGCTTCATCACTCTTTTTCATCAATCTATTTTGGATAGATGTAGGTAGTTTTATCTCGTAGAACCCAAAAAGAGAGAGAGCAAGAGCTACAAAAATTAGGGCAAAGATAGTAACAACTATCGGGTTTTGCATGGCAATTTGGATATTTGCTCCAAAAAGTGCCGACACCACCCCCGTAATAGCATAGGCGAAAGCCATAGAGATTGTATATACAAGAGAGAGGAAAAATCCCCGTTTAGCACTCAACCCCTCCCCTTGTGCAACTATTATCGACGAAAGAATAGGAATTAGTGGAAAGATGCACGGGGTGAGAGATAGGAGTAGTCCAAATCCAAAAAATGTAATTAGAGTAGCGAAAAAGTCTCCCTGTTCCATCTTTGCAACAATGGAATTTGTCTCTCCTGATGTCTCTTGTTTTTCCGAACCGCCTCCTATCAGTGTAAAATCCACCTTTTCAGGACGAAAACAGATTCCCTTATCTGAACACCCTTGATATTGAAGGGTAAAAACTAAATTATCCACCTCTTTTCTCAAAATTAGAGGTATCTCCAACCGAAATTTACCGCTGTATATCTCTCCTCCAAAGCTATCTTTTTCTCCTTTTGGAAGAGAGTATTTACCTAGTTGAGCCACCTCATCACTAACATTTAGGCTAAATTGCAATCCATCTCGATTTAGATGGATACCATCGGCTATCCCAATCTCAACAACTATTTTGTTACTATTTTCTAGTGTTACCTTTGGGGTGAAGTTTTCACTGCCAAATAGGTTGAGAAAGAATGTAAGTAGAATGAATAGATATTTCAACTAAAACTCCTATTTTTCATTTCGAAAAGTATATTTTAAATTTTGTTTAAAAAAAGTTAGATTAGAATGTCTAATACAAAATCTATAATAAAAGGTTATATTATGAAATTGAAAAATGGGATTTCTTTTGCTCTTGCTACTGCTGTAATGGTAATGGTTCCATCTATCGCTTCTGCTGACATCAAAAAGGGACAAAAATACTACTTGAAAGATTGTAAAAAGTGCCACGGAAATGGTGTAAAAGGTGCTGCTATGTTGGACCAAGATGAGTGGGACGATATGTTTGCAAATGATGGAGAAGAGATAATAGCAGTTCATGAAGATTCAGAGAATAAGAAAGCTATCAAATATTTCCACAGCAAAAGATTCAAAAAACATGCTCCTCATTTGAGAGATTTTCTATATGAATATGGAGCAGATTCCGGAAAAGTTCCTTCCTGCGGATAATAGATTTCACTCCTCCCTCTCTCTTCTGCCCCGTCTTGGGGCTTCTCCCCCTCTTCGCCTCTTATGCTAATATATTCTAAATAGAATTTTAGAATATAGGTATCCATGTGAAAAAGATTATTTTTCTCTTTCTAATTTCTCTATCTTTCATATACCCAAATAGTGAAGATTGCTATAAAAAGATATTTAATATCCGTTCTGAAACAGATGCAAGGATAATAGATTTCGTCGAACAGATATCAGAGTTGTGTAATTTCAACCTCATCATTGACCAATCTTTGAATGATAGGACTTTGAATAAGAAATTGAGCAGGGTATATTTGAAAAAAAAAAGACTTGGGGAGGTGTTGGACTTTTTCCTCTCTGAAAACAATATATTTTACGACTTATCCAACGATATTCTAAGACTTTCGTATATTCAAACAAAGACATACCATATAGACTATATAGCTTCTAATAGAATAGGTGAAACCTCAACAGAAGTATCAGTTGGGGGTAATAAAAAAGGTAATCAAGATGTTGGCAATATAGGTAGTGTTGGAACAAAAATTTCTACTCAAACAAAGTTTGAAAACTTTTGGAAAGATTTGAAGAGAAATATATATCTAATATTGAATCGACCAGAAGATAAATATATAGCAAGTGAGCCAGTAATAAATGAGAAAGCTGGACTCATTACAGTATCTGGAACATATAGACAACTTAAAAGAGTAAAAGAGTATATAGATACTCTGAATGAGAAACTCAAAAGACAGGTTTTAATTGATGTCAATATTTTGAGTGTTTCCCTAAATCAAGAGAACTCAACAGGAATAGATTGGAGTGATTTCTACTCTGGGATTTCAAATGGTGGAACTACTCCTATTAGAGATGCATCTCCCGGTCTTGTAACAACTGTATCTATGAATCAAATTATCCAATTTCTGAAAAAATATGGTAGTGTGAAATCTATTTCAAACCCAAAAATCGTAGCTTCAAATAACCAACCGGCACTAATTTCAATAGGTAACGAATATTTTTACTCAATCAAAGAGACTCAAATAAAAGATACCTCATCGGGTAACTCTAATACTTTGAACTCTACAAAAATAGAGTCTGTATTTGCTGGTATTCTTCTGGACATTACCGCTGATATATCAAATGATGGAAAGGTTACTCTTAGCATCAACCCATCTATTAGCCAAACTGCAAAAACTCTTACACAAAATAGTAACCGTTCTATTCCTCCTGATTTGACTAAAAAACAGCTATCGTCTGTTATCACAACGGAAAGTGGAAAAAAGGTGATATTAGGGGGATTGATTACCAAGTCCAAAACGGTTGAAAATACCCAAGTCCCGCTATTAGGGTATATGCCAGTTGTTGGTTCTCTTTTTCGTTCCCAAAAAAGTTTTTACAAAAATGAGGAGTTGATAATTATAATTACACCTTACATTTTGGACAATGGTCTAAATGGAGAAATATTAGAAGATTATCAATTGATAGAGTTACATGAATAATATTC
>DTUW01000078.1 GCA_012963895.1 Campylobacterales bacterium
AAAAGATGTTTAGTGGATTGATTCGTGAATTGGCAAAAGTTGAGAAGTTTGATGGAACTACTCTAACTATACAAGCAGAGTATCGCCCAAAGATTGGAGATAGCATAGCTATAAATGGAGCTTGTTTAACAGTGGTTTCAGTCGAAAATGGAAAATTTTCAGTAGAGCTATCTCCTGAAAGTAGAAATATATTAGCAGTTGAAAACTTTCGCGATGAGGTGCATATAGAGCCGGCGATGGCGATGGGGGATAGGTTTGAGGGGCATATTGTTCAGGGACATATAGACATCATCGGAACTATTGCGAAAATTGAAGAGTTTGGAAATAGTTTCAACTTCTATATCCAAATTCCAAAGGAGAAGATATATCTGATGGTGCCGAAAGGGAGTATTGCAGTTGATGGAGTGAGTTTGACAATAAATAGCATTGAGGGGGATTTGGTTCGACTTACCATAATTCCCCATACGATGAAAAATACTATTTTCAAAAACTACAAAATAGGTAGAAGGGTAAATATAGAGAGCGATGTATTTGCAAGATATATAGACCATATCCTCCAACAGAGAGAGAAGAGGAACTCTCTAAGTTGGAACGATATAGATTCTATTATGGCGAGGTATTGATTACTCTACGATAGGAGGTTTCTTTTCAGTTACTACCTCTCTTGTAATAGTTACCTTTTTGCCTCTATATTCAGGTAGTGAGAACATAATATCAAGCATAATATCCTCCAAAATGGCTCTAAGCCCTCTTGCTCCTGTCTTTCTCTCTATCGCTTTCTTTGCAATCTCTTCTACTGCTCCATCTTCAAAGACCAGCTCAACCTCATCGATACTAAATAGCTTCTGATACTGTTTGGTAAGGGCATTCTTAGGCTGAGTTAGGATATGCTTCATATCTTCAACAGATATTTGATTGAGAGTGCCGATAATAGGAAGTCGTCCAATAAGTTCAGGGATTAGACCATATTTCACCAAATCATCTGGTTCAACTTGTGAGAGAAGTTGCTCTTTATCCACTTTCCCCTTTTTCTTTTGGCCAAATCCCATTACATTACCGGATAGCTTTCTTTCAATAATAGATTCTATTCCATCAAAAGCTCCACCACAAATAAAGAGAATATCAGTAGTATCTACCTTTATAAATTCTTGATGAGGGTGTTTTCTCCCCCCTTGCGGAGGAACATTGACTAAGCTACCTTCAATAATTTTCAATAGAGCCTGTTGAACCCCTTCACCTGAAACATCACGAGTAATACTTCTATTCTCACTCATACGAGCTATTTTGTCTATCTCATCGATAAATACAATCCCTTTTTGAGCCTTTTGCACATCTCCATCAGCTGCTTGAAGTAGTCGAGTTAGGATATTTTCAACATCTTCACCAACATACCCCGCCTCTGTAAGACTTGTAGCATCTGTAATAGCAATAGGAACATCTAAAAGCTTAGCAATAGTTTGGGCTAATAGAGTTTTTCCGCTACCAGTTGGACCTATGAGAAGGATATTAGATTTCTGTAATTCAACCTCATCGCTCTCTTTTATTTCAGATTTGAAAATTCTCTTATAGTGGTTATATACAGCTACTGAAAGTATCTTCTTAGCCTGTTCCTGTCCAACTACATAATCATCTAAAAATGCCTTTATCTCTTTTGGTGGAATGAGTTCAACACCATTATCAGATTTCGATTTCTCTTTTTTCTTATATGGAAAATCCATCTCATCATATCTCTCCACAATTTCGTGAAGAGTTTCTATACATTCCTTACAAATCTGCCCATTCTCTCCAAAAAAGATAGGATTATCCGACCCTTCAAGGGAACCACAAAAATCACATCTATTCATCTACTGCTCTATTTTCCTCATTTTTTTCAATCTCCCTTTTGAATGGAATTCCTCTACTATTGTTTATTACAAACTCCAAGAGCCGTTTAGAGTGGATATTCTCCTCATTGTCTAAAAGCTCCTTAGCATGTTCTATGAGAGGTTTTCCACTTTTAAAAAGTTTAGCATAAGTTCTTTTTAAAGAATCTATATCGTCTCTTTCCAATTTTCTTCTAAGTCCGTTGAGATTTAGTCCTCTAATATAGGCTCGGTTACCTTCTGCTAAGCAGTAAGGGGGTATATCTTGTGCAACAGCAGAAGCCCCAGCAATCATCGCAAACTCTCCAATCTTGACAAACTGGTGGATAGGGGTTAAGCCTCCAATAACTGCATTATCTCCTATTTGAACATGTCCCCCCAGAGTAACTCCGTTTGCTAATATGCAGTTGTTGCCAATAATGCAGTCGTGAGCGATATGGACATATCCCATAAATAGATTATTATCCCCAATCACAGTTTTGCTACCGCCCCCAGCGGTTCCCGGATTGAAGAGGGTAAATTCTCTGATTTTGTTGTTATCTCCAATAATTAGCTCAACCTCTTCACCCCGAAATTTCAAATCCTGAGGCTTTGAACCTAAAACAGCATAGGAGAATATCTCATTATTTTTCCCTATCTTAGTCTTACCCAATATCTGCACTCCTTGGGCAAGAGTAGTCCCATCTCCTATCTCTGCATCTTTCGAAACAAAACAGTAGGGGGCTATTGAAACATCTTTTCCTATCTTAGCCCCCTCCTCTACTATTGCTAATGGTGAAATACCACTCATATAGAACCACTCTACCTATTTATCTACTATCATAGCTTTAAGTTCAGCCTCAGCCACCAGCTCACCATCTACATATGCTTTACCATCAAGAACCCATATTTTTCCTCTATTTTTAATTACAGAAATTAGATAATCCAATCTATCTCCCGGACGGACAGGGTGTCTAAATTTCGCCTTATCTATACTCATGAAATAGACCACCTTATCCTGTATCTCCTCTTCTGTAATATTGTCTATACTTTTGAATGCAAGCACTCCACCAGCTTGTGCCATTCCTTCTATTATCATCACCCCCGGATAGATAGGGTGTCCCGGAAAGTGTCCCTGAAATACTTCTTCTCCTATCGTGATATTTTTATATGCCTTTATCGTCTCTTTTGGAACTATCTCCACTACCCTATCTATTAGTAGAAATGGATAGCGATGAGGTAATATCTTTTCAATATCTTTTATCTCTAACATCTCTCTATCTCCTTTGTAATGTATTTCACAAACTCATTGAAAATATATGAACTCTCACGAGGTCCCGGACTTGCTTCTGGGTGGTGTTGAACTGAAAAGATAGGTTTGTCTCTATATATCAACCCCTCTATTGTTCCATCAAATAGATTTTTATGGGTAATATCTGCCACCTCTACTATACTTTCAGGAACTGAATAGTTGTGGTTTTGAGAGGTAATTTCAACTGCCCCCGTTTTCAAATTCTGCACCGGGTGGTTGCCCCCGTGATGTCCAAATTTCAATTTTTCTGTTTCATATCCGTTTGCAATAGATAGCAACTGATGCCCTAAACATATTCCAAACATCGGAACACCCGCATCTACCAGCTTAGAAATAGTCTCTCTCTCCTTTTTCAAAATTAGGGGGTCTCCTGGACCATTTGAAAGAAAGACCCCTTTTATCTCTCCATCTCTATATTTCTCTAATATATACTCCACATCTATACTATTTGGAACTACCTCGACCTCTAACCCTGCCGATGTAAGTTCATTCAATATATTTCTCTTTATTCCAAAGTCGATAGCGATAATTTTCGCTTTCGGTTTGTGATGAGGTTGGCGATATTGGAAAGTGTGAATATCGAAAGTTCCACTATTGTGGATATATCTCTCTTTCGTTGAAACCTCATCGATATAGTTTATCTCTTCTATTCTCGGGGAGTTTTCCAATATCTCTTGCAACTTCTCTTTTTCGTGAAACTGAGTGGAGGCGACCATCATCATAGCCCCATCTCTTCTCAACACCTTAGTAATATGTCTAGTATCTATATCGGTAATTCCCAATATTCCATACTTTTTCAGAAACTCCCCTAAATTCTCTTCACCTCGAAAATTGGAATATTTCTCATTGTAATTCCTAACCAGTATCCCTTTTGCGAAAGGTCTTCGCCCCTCCATATCTTGGCTATTTACTCCAACATTTCCAATCTCTGGAAATGTAAAGGTGATAAATTGTCCTGCATAGCTCGGGTCGGATATTATCTCCTGATACCCAGTTATAGAGGTGTTGAAAACTATTTCACCCACAGAAGTTCCATCAGCCCCAAAGCTACTCCCTTGAAAAAAGAGTCCATTTTCTAAGTAGATTGAAATAGGTTTCATCAACTTACCCCTATCAATTTTCTTAACTCTTGTTCGTGGAGTTTTCTATATTCTTCGTTATATTTTTCACCCTCTTCAATGCCTCTCTCTCTCAAAATTTCATGGGCTCTATCTGATGCCTTCTCTCTATCTTTTAGAAATTTTTCGAAAGATTCAAATATTATGGTCTTCACTCTAACTCTATTTACCCGAAATCTTATAAGGTCTTTATCTAAGAGTTCCTGCAAAATATCGAAAGCGAGAGATGAAAATCTCTCTTCAAAAGAGATAATAAAGTCATACTCAGGTGCTAACCTCTTCTTTATCATAATTTTTAGCTCTTTCTCATCAACAAATCTATATTCATATTCATCTTCATTTTCCAACTCTTCTAATATCTCATCAACTCTATTTTCAAGCATCTCCTCATTTCTCAAATCTTCATATATTATCTGGTGTGCTACCTCTACAACTGCATCTATTCCTTTGGTAAAGCTTACCAATTTGCTATTCAACAGGTTGATTGCCACTTTCTGAGCAAGTAGTCTGCTTTGTGAAACTTTTATTATCAACTCAATCCCCTTTTTTCTCTAAATTATATATAAGTAATTAGCGATTTTCTGAAATCTGAGAACCAACTAAATTTGGTAGGGATAAACTTTACAAACGACCCAGCTTCTATTTTGGATACCTCTTTTTCTAATATGATAAATCCATTACTTTCAGCTAACGGCTTCACCATTCCGGGGGCTCTCTTTTTAAGAGGTCTGAAAACACCACCATCAAAGACCCCTAAAACTACCGTTCTTTTTCCGGGTTTCACTTTCAAATCTTCTCCAATCTCGCAATCAATTACATCTAATTCTTTCTCTCTATCCCCAGAAAGTCCCAATATAGAAGCCTTTCCAAATATTTCGAAATTTATCAACCCAGCCGATGGATTCCCCGGTAGATTCAGCACCAAAGTATCTCCTATCTTTCCAAAGGTTGTAGGTTTGCCGGGCTTAATATCGACCTTCTCAAAGATGGTTGTCATTCCCAACTCTCTAAAACTCTCCTTAGTCTTATCAGCCTCTCCAACACTTACCCCGCCAGATGTAACTATCATATCTGCATATAGACTATTTTGAATAGCTCTTTTTATCTCCTCTTTGCTATCTGATGCAATATTGACAAAAGAGACATCAGCCCCTAACAATTCACTTTTAGCTACTATCATAGGAGAATTTGAATTATATATCTGATGAGGTGCGATGGTCTCATAGTGCATTTTCAACTCTTTTCCAGTGGCAAATACAACTATTTTAGGTTTTCTAAATACCTCGATATGGCTAATTCCCTGCGATGCTAAAAGTCCAATAGTATATGGAGTAATTCGCTCACCCTTCTGGATAATAGTTTCACCTATCTGAATATCTTCCCCAGCTTTTCGAATATGGTTATTGGGTTTTATAGAGTTTGGCAGTTGTATATACCCATCAACAGGAGACTCAACATCTTCAAATGGAATAATCGCATTTACCCCCTTTGGAATTTTCGCCCCTGTCATTATCTTGAAACAGCTACCAGCTGAAAGCTCTACCCCCTCAACCTCATCACCCGCAAAGATAGTTTTTTCAATCTTCACCCTTTTTCCTACATCAACAATAGAGACACCATATCCGTCCATTGCTGAATTATCGAAATTGGGTAGTGAATGTCTGGATTGTATATTCTTGGAAATTACCCTATTTAGTGATTTTTCAATAGGAATCAATTCGGTTGCTTTTGGTCGGCTCTCTTGATAGACCAACTCTAAACCATCTTCTATCGAGACCATCTAAATTCCTTTTCTAAAAAATGTATGGATTGGGAGGGGTGCCGGAAGTTTGATAGGGTTCAAATTACCACTATGGACACTTTCCCACTCGCGACCATCTTTGGCTACTAACTTGTATGGAATATAGAACCACTTTCCATCTTCTTGAAAAATCTTTCCAAATTCATTTTCAACCTCATCACTAAGAGGAGCAGGGGAGATAATCTCTATCTTGTCATTTGGATAGGTGGAGTATTTGCACATGAAATATTCAGGTTCCAAAACGATACCTGAAACCTGATGAGTTCCCATGAGCATCTGGTCAAAGGTGGATTGGGTATCCAATTTCTGAAAAGGGCGATGGATTAGGTATCCATCGGTAAATCCTCGATTTTGGGTAGTGTTGAGTTCTGAAATGTAGTAGTCTCGGCGAAAATTTCCACTTATAGCATCGTCGATAGCTTCACGATATATCTTAGTAGTGATAGCGGTATAGTAGGAACTTTTGGTTCTACCCTCTATCTTCATAGAATCGACTATTCCGAGTTTGATGATGTCTTCAATATGGGGGGCTAAATTCAAATCCTTAGCATTCATAATATATGTTCCCACCCCTTCATCTTCTACTATTTTGAAAAGAGTTCCGGTTTCTTCATTCTCAGCATAGAGGGTATATGGAAAACGACAATCATTAGCACAGCTACCACGGTTAGGAACTCTACCACTTTGGAGCGAACTAATTAGACATCTTCCACTATATGCAAAACACATAGAGCCGTGAACAAATATCTCTACTTCCAAATCTGGTAGCTCTTTTTTTATTTCTTCTATATCTTTTAGAGAGATTTCACGGGCTGTAATAATCCGTTTCACACCAATATCAAAGTAGAATTTAGCATCAAGAACATTTAGGACATTTGCCTGAGTTGAGAGGTGAATATCTATATTGGGGGCAATCTCTTTTGCGAGATTGAGAACTCCCGGGGTGGAGATGATAAATCCATCTGGATTCAAATCTCTCATTTGGGCGATATGGTTTCTAAGTAGTTTTAGTTGTGAATTGAAGGGAAAGCCGTTGATTGTTACATATATCTTTTTACCCCTCTTATGGACATACTCTATCCCTTCGCGAAAGGTATCTAAATTAAACTCCTTTCCTGAACGAACTCTAAGAGAGAAATGGCTAACCCCTCCATATACAGCATCAGCCCCGTAATCGATAGCTATTTTCAGCTTCTCCAAATTTCCAGCTGGGGCGAGTAGTTCGGGTTTGTTCATAAATTACTTTTTGTTTCCAATAGATGCTATTAGAGCTTCTAAATCGCTTTCATCTACCAAATCCTCTGTATTGTCTCCTG
>DTUW01000079.1 GCA_012963895.1 Campylobacterales bacterium
GTAAATTTACCTGTTGCCCCTTGAATAGTGGCTACCGATTCAAACTCTCTCAAATTCTGTTCAGTCTTAATTCCATCTATTGAAACTATCGCATTTTCAACAGGCTCACCATTTTCATTGGTGATATTGAAACTGACCGAGTAGGTAGGTTTCTCTTTTAGAGTGATGTCGATGTTCTTAACATCTTCGCGAGGAGTTGTATTAGGGTCATCTACTCCAAACTTAGGAACATTGATAGCAGGAGAGTTGAAATATCCCAACTTCTGAGCTGAAACTCTTACAAGAGAGTTATTGGTATCTTTAAGTTGTCCAAAGTCCATATCAACAGCTGAAAAGTGGTAGAGACCAACTCTATCTGTAACATCATACTGAACAGGAGGAGTTAAGGTCGGTTTATCAACGAAGACCTTAGAGAGTTTTATATATTTTCTCAATTTTACCCCGCTCAAATCCATCTCTGTTTTCAGCCGAACCAACATATCTTGATTATCGATAGTTTTCAACTTCACGGTTGGAACAAAAAAGATGGTAAATCCATCATCGAATAGAGTATTGTTTGGAGATAGCGGAGTGCCTGTGAAACCAGCTTCTGCTTGAATTTCAGATATAGGCATAGCCAACTTTTCCAAAAGTCTATTGGAGCTGATTAGTCTCGCCACCTTATTCAAGAGCAGTTTATTGCTTTCAGATTTCTGAACTCTAATTCCATTAGCCAACTTATCGCTATCAAGTTGGATATTTCCATCAGTAGCTACCCATTTGAGTGAGCCATCACTTTGAACCTGCAAAGCCACATAAGCTCCATCACCCCCTTGAAGAGCGATATAACTTTGGATAACCAAATCCCAAGCGGTGCCTACATATGTATAGTTGTCTCTATTGGTATTTTTCTCTTTGATTTTCAGGTAGCCCCGTTTCTTATTTCCAAGAATTTTGACGGAGTTTGTTAAGTAGTTGATATAGTTGAGATTGTTACCGTTATTCAATTCTGGGTCTTCTAAAAAGTTATCCAAATCTACAATACCGAGATTTTGAAGAGTTGTATTAGCCTCTTTGGTCAAAGTAAAGCCAGAAGCTAAATCAACTTTGAACCAGTTACCACTATTGAAGCTTGGAGTTTTGACTAAGAATCCTGCTTCTGTTATAACTTTATCTCCTAAATCAAAATAGAGTTTCTCTATATCTATTACAGTTGAGATATAGCCTATCTGACTATATTCACTATCAGGGTTTGGATAAAACTGCTCTTTTGGTAGATTTGGTGCAATTGTAGGACTCTTTGCCAGTTCGTAGAAGTCTCCAACTCCATCACCATCTATATCGTGTTGAACCTCAATAGCAATATCAAACTGACCAGATGCCACTATTTTAACATCGCTTGGGTCGCTATCTTTTGGAGATTTTATCGCCATATTGAGAATTTCATCATAACCTAAGAAATTAGCCCCACTCTTTGTAGTTCCCTCTTTGAGTAGTAGCCATCTCTTCTCTGAAACACGACCCAATATTCTTCCATTGCCTACTGGTTGGTTCGATGTAGCCACCTCATCTCTATGCTTTTTAATAAACCATCTATATTTAGCATTTGGAATAGGTGCTACCTCAATTCCTTTCACTTGTCTATTGTTAATAGTCTTAACAACATCTTTTTTAACAGTTGAGAGAGCTATTGGAGCTACAAGTTTTACATTAGCATTGGCAATACCCATTCCCGTTTGGTCATAGACATAGCCCTGAACAGTTGCTTTTTTTGGTGGAGTTATCATTTTGATAGGGTCGCCGTCTCCACCATAGCATAGGGTAGTAGTAGCACTATGGTTATTATCCCCAACAGGTTGGTTAAGCGAGTTGGTATTTAGAACCTTTGTGATAGGGTAATGGTTACCTTCAATCACATTTAAAGTAATATCTTCTCCAAATCCCTCCTCTGCAAGGATTTTGAACTGAGCATAACCGGTGGAGCTATTTATCTCTTTGAAAACATCAAGGTTACGACTTGGCATACTCAACTCTACTAAACTTTGATTGAGGGATTCATTGCTCTCACTATCTACAACACAGACATTTAGGGTTAGTTCATTTGGTTGAATTTCAGAGATAGACATCTCTTTATATATTGCTACAACCGGATAGGCTCCGTTGTAAATATCCCCGTTTAGGGTAATAATTCCATCTGCCCCATACTTTTGAATAAATTTCGATTCATCACTTGAAAGAGCAGAGACATCTGGAATTTTCAAATCAAAATTTTTATCTTTTGTCCAAACTCCATTTTTGTATATCCAGAGTTCTATATTGGATTTGAATTTGTCAATTGTAGATTGAGTGATATTGTCATTCTCATCTACTAACTTAGCTTTCAACTCATCAGAAAGGCTAACCCCCATAATCAGCTCTATATCTGAATAGCTACCAGCTCCTGCCACTGTTGAGAATCTTAGAAGTTGTTCAAAAGTGTTGTTATACCCAAATGAACCCCCTGCACTCGAAAGGACAAAAAGATTACCTATTACAGAAGTTTTGTAATCAGGCTCTTGCAACTTGTCTGAAATGGTTTGGTAATCAGGGAATGATTGAAGAGATGCAGGGACAATAGAGATTGTTCCAGTGGCTGATGAACCTTGTGGAATATATATAGCACCGTTGGAACTCATATACAGTTTAGGTGTAGATAGGTTCAACTTGGAGGAGCGACCCAAAATCCTACCGTTTGATGAGGTGGAAGTTGTCCCCTCTTCAACTGTAACTATCCCTGTATCTTCTGTTAAAAAGAAGTAACTAGCTGAACCAGGTGTAGATGAGAGAGTTTGAACAGAAGGGAAATAGTGTTCTTTTTCTATTACTATCTTTTTACTCGTTGGAATAGTAGAGATATAGAGATACCCGCTATCACTTGTTTCGCCAATAAGTTCTCCTTTGGAGCCATCTTCATTCATTTCATAAACCTGAGCATTGGCGATAATAGATGGGCTGCCCCCCCCTCTGAAACTGCATAGACATATATAGAAGTCCCAGAAGTGGCTATATTTTCTTTAATCTTCTCTGGATTTAAAGTGTCATTCAAGACTGATGATAGAGTGGTTGAGAAGTTGCTATTAGTATTGATATATGGAGATGAATATTGAACCCCATCTACCGAAGTGGAGATAACTATATTTGATATATCTCCAAAGTCGATAGAGGCAATATCAGCTACTTTGGAATTTTCAATCTGCGACTTTATAGAAGAGATGTCTATATTATCTTTATCTGAATATAGCTCTACATTGTAACCATCGAGTGTAGTGGCACTCCCTGCCACTGCTTGAACTTTTACCCAATATCCTTTGCCGTCATCTATTGATGTAAAGCCTTGGGCAAACCCCCACATATTTTCTGGAACGGATGCATCAAAGGATTTCCATTTTCCATCTTCGCTCGTGATAATGGTGTTGAGCTTCAATTTACTCTTTTCTAACTGCTTAATCAACTCTGAAATATCAGACGATGGAAGAGCTACTAAATTCCAACCGGCTTGAAATTGAATATCTTCAAGAGATATAGGGGTATCTCCTATTGTTAGATTACTATCTTTATCTACCTTTATCCAATACCCTTTGCCCGGTTGTAGTTCTGTAAAGCCTTGGGCAAATCCCCACATACTTTCTGGAACAGAGGCATCAAAAGATTTCCACTTTCCATCTTCGCTTGTGATAATAGTTCTAATTCCTGAATTCTCTTGAACCAGTTTGGATAGTTGGTAATTTAGCCCGTTATCCTCTTTACTTGTAACACCAACCAGATTCCAACCTTGATGAAGTTGGATAGTAGTAGCTGAAAGAGAAGAGACTAAACAGCTTGAAGCAACCAAAGATAGAGCAATTTTTCTATTTCTCATATTTATCTCCTTGAATTTTCGAAAGAAGGGGGGGATAACCCCTATTGGTATAGAGTGATTATAGTTGGATTGCTGTAATCACTCTCTTCAAAAGTTCCAGTGTATACCTTGTCGTTATAAATTACACTGAAATTTTTATCCAGATACTTGGTATCTGTAAAATCGACTTTACCTATTATCTCTTCTGTATCAGAAGTCTTCATAGTCATACTCTTGGCACTCTGGTCATCTCCTTCTTCTCCGTTAAAGTAGAATTGCAATCTGCTATCAACATAGTTTTTGACAGTTACCCCAAGGGAACTATTTTCATCACCTTGACTATTGACATTTATAGAAGTGGTGTAATCCTTAATTGGATTATCTTTAACTACTATTGTAAATTTATTACTACTTACACTCTGATTGTATTCATCTGTTGCAGTGATTGAACACTCTATTCCATCTGTTACAGATGTTGGAGTTCCTGAAACAATTCCGGTTGTGGAATTCATATCAATTCCATCAATAGAACAACCTAGGCTATATACCAATGTTCCATTTTCAGGGTCGCTGAAATATTTAGAGCTATTGATTTCAGTGATGCTATTTCCAATTGTTACAACTATATTTGAAATATTGCCTTCAAATACCGGATCCAAATTATCAGTAACTTTTATTACAAATTTATCACTCGTGAAGTTCTGCTCATCTGTTTGACAAGTTACCTGGCAGAAATACTCTCCACCGCTATTGGTAGCTATTGTGATAATGCCAGTTGTGGTATCTATCGAGATATTTTCATCACTCTGATTGCAATCCAAAACATAGGCAGAGATACCATTTAGTCCAGTAAAGTATTTGGAAATATCATATTGTTTAGTTCCGCCTTCTGAAACTATTGGAGTATCTATATTCTCTATCTTACCAAGTTGGATAACTGAAATAGTTCCCGATAGGGTATAGGTGATATTGTCAGCTATTTTGTTCTCAATTGATAGCAGTTGGTCGCTACTAAATCCGGTAATGATATTCTCTCCCGATGCCATTCCTGTAAATCCATCGACTCCAACCACTCCGATAGTAACTTTATAGTTTCCACCTTTTTGGAAATAGTTATCTACAATATTTCCACTCCAAGAGACTCTATCAATGATAGTTTTCATTATAGAGTAGTAGCTAATAGATAGAGTGCCTGATGAATAGGTAATATCACTACTCAAATCTACCCCATCTATTTCAGTAGATACCGGTGTTCCATCAGACTTCACACCATATCCATAGATGCTTTTTCCGTTGGTTGTATCAAAATCTAGATTTCCATTGGAATATTGAATTTGGATATTTGGAACAATGGCTAGAAGTTTTTGAGAAGATGTATTATCTTCATTGTCTATCATCATAAAGACAGCTATATTGGCACTATCTCCCTCTTCAAAACTTTCATTTTCAACTCCAATAGAGACAGAGAAAATATTCTCTTTATCACTTTCAGAAACACTATTCAAAGGTTCATATATGAGGGTGCTGAATTTGCCATCAGCAATAGATGCACTTTTGGAATAGCTATCTTTTCCAAAGGTAATACTATCTCCACTAATAGCTAATATATCTCTATCTTCAATTAGAAGAGTTCCAGATACTGTATATAGGCTGGATTCTCCAATTTTGTTATTTATAGCTAATGTTTGGTCTGAACTAAATCCAGCTGATATATTCTCCTCTTTTATAAGTCCTGCGAAACTATCAACCCCTGCTATTCCCAAAGTTACTCTATATTTTCCACCTTTTTGAAGATAGTCATCGATGAGGTTGGAACTCCAACTAACTTTTTCTCCGATTTTTTGGATAACAGAATAGTAAGAGATGGAGAGACTATTAGATTCAATTGCAATATCTTGACTTAGGTCTATGCCTCCTATTTCAGTAGATACAGGAGTTCCATTGGATTTGATTCCATATCCGTAGATAGTTGTAGCATTAGACACATCTATACCAAATTGGTTGTTTGAGTAGGTCAATTTCGCATTTGGAACGATTGCCAAGAGTTTCTGAGAAGATGTATTATCTTCATTCTCTATCATCATTAGAACAGTGATATTTTTACTATCTCCACTCTCAAAAGTGTCATTTTTCAATCCGAGAGAGAGGGCGAAAACATCTTGTTTATCGTTTTCAGTAACTGAAACTAGTGGCTCATACTGGATAGTTTGGAAAGTTCCATTTAGAACTAATGCATCTTTGGCATAGCCATTCTTTCCAAAAGTAATTTTGTTATCTAGCAATATCAAATCGTCAGATATATCTGTTGGTGTGCTACTTCGTGAACCAATGGTAATAGTTGTAGAAGCTGAACCACTTTTTCCGTGAGCAGTTCCTGTTACTGAGATTGTATATGTTCCTGGTAACATAAATGAATATGTCAAACTATTTCCAGAAGCAGATTGAGTAGAGCCATTTATTTTCCAAATATACGAAATATCTTCAACATCAGAAGATACGGCAAATCTAATATTGCTACCTGCATAGGCAAAAGTGGTATAGGTTGTAAATTTGATATTTGGAGTAGGGTATTCGACATACGGCTTACACTCATTATTATCACTCCAAATATATCCCTCATTTGCTAAACACTCTATTTTGGAAATTTCAAACAGGGTTTTACACTCTCCTTGATACTCTATTAATCCATCTTCACAACCTTGAACAACTGCATTTTCTATTGCACTCTGAACCACCTCATCAAGACTATTTTTGGCCTCTTCAAAAGTTGAATTCAAATCCTCTAATACTTCTTGGTCTATATTACTTCCTGCTATATTTTGGACAGCTTCTATTATGGAAATATTTTTCTCACTCTGAACCTGTTTAGCAACCTCTACTATTTGAGTATCGGAAATATTCAACTCATTCAACTTAGTATAGACTTTACTATACTGCTCGATAGTCGTATTGTTTTCCAAAACATTGGAGAAGCTGTCAATATCTACTTTTTCATTTTCACCGGTTTTCTGTTCGGCTTCTGCTACATATTTAGTGAAGGTTTCAACTCCACCCATAGCCACTATTGCATTTGTGGTTTTTTCAACCTCTTCAACAACCTTATCTAACTCACTATTGGAGATAGTGATGTCTTCCAGATTTTCACTATTTGCAATTTGTGTGATAGTGGTTTCATCTATCTCAATATCAATTTTCGCTATTTTTTGAACCTGTTTCTCTATTGTTTGAGTAACTACCTCAGTAGCCTTAGCCACCGCTGTAAATTGTTTAACTATTTTGGTCGTATCTATTGTTTGAATAATTGAGACAACTTTTTTAACAATTTTTACACTTGCTCTAAGTTTTAAAAATGTTTTAGCAAGGGTTTTTGTATTCTCTTTACCAACTGCTTTTAATGCAACTTTATGAATAAAACTGGTATCCAAAATATTGGTAAAGTCAAATCTTTCAATAGATTTTGTGGTTCGTCCAGCCGTCTTTTCATTTGGAAGCTTTTCAGCGATAGTTTCAAAAATGGAGTTGAATATC
>DTUW01000080.1 GCA_012963895.1 Campylobacterales bacterium
CATAACAAACTTACGATATATCCAATAGGTGGAGAGAAACCAGAGGATAAGGATATTGAAAATTCCAAAGTCCAAAGACTTACTAAGAGAGAAAGCAAGGGCATAAAATAGGAATATTGAAATACCTATTAGAAAATTTGTAAAACTACGACTATATCTAACATTTTGAATACCAATGGCTAAAATAAGAAAGATAGACATAATAGGAAAAGTGGATAGAAATAGGTTGGTGATTAGTTTGACTCTCCTTTTTGGAGTATTGAGAGAATATCGGAAATATTCCAAAGTGTTGCGGTAATGGTATCCGTCGATGCTTGACGGGTCATTGATTACCATCTGTTTAAAAAATATCTTCTTTATTCCACTTGGACTATATGTAAGAACTGAACCACTATGAAGCTTCAATTGAACATTAAAATTTTTCAAATTGAAAGAAGCTTTTTTAGCAAGTATGAATTTTTCTACCTCTTTATCTTTGTAAAATAGAGCTATATCTCTATATGTTTTACCTGATGAATTGGTATCAATATCTTTAATAAAGATTGACCATTTTCCAAAAGTTTGGCCAAACTCGGTAGTCTTTAAATTGATAATAGCCTCTTGCTTTTTATATTTAGTAAATTCTTTATACATCTGTTTAGTGTGGGGTATCATGACCATAGAGAGAAAAAAAAGTATTAGAGTAAATAGGGTTGCCAACTTGAAAAGTTTCCATAAAAAGAAACGGGGTGGCACTCCAAGAGAAAAGAGAACCACCATTTCATAATCGAATGACAATTTACTAAATGTTAGAACTCCTCCAATAAAAAAGGAAAGGGGGATAGTGTAAAACAGGAGGTCTGGGATAATAAATAGATAGAGTTTCAACATCTCAAAAAAATCTATCTTGATAACTGATGTTATCGTTGAAACTCTAATTAGAAATATTACGGAAGCTATTACAAAGAGAGGGAGAAAGATTGAAAAGAAATTTATAGATAGATTTCTATCTATATACCTATCAAGATAGTTCATAAACTACAAAATTGAAAACCCTATATTACTCCCTCTCTTTTCAGGATACCTATCACCTCATCGGCTATCTTTACAAAGTCAGTATTTTTTACCTCATATTTGATATTGCAACTATTTTGGTAAATCTCTTTTCTGCTTTCATATATTTTCCGAGCAATCTCAACCTCTTGAAGTAGAGGCCGTTTGGAAAACTCCTCTTTACTCTTTTTCAACTCCTCTATCATAAAATCGAAATCTATATCGAGATAGACTATATACCCCAACTCTTGAATATTTTCAACAGCTGTTGGGAAACCGCCACCAACGGCAATAATGGAGTTATCTACTGAACTTTTTAAAAGTTGAGCAGTTTCCCTTTCAAGATTTCGAAAATAGCTCTCTCCATCTTCTCGGAAAATATCCATTATCTCTCTATTCTCTCTACTCTCTATTAGAGTATCTACATCGAGAAAGAGACGACCCAACTTTTTGGAAACGGTTCGCCCAATTGTAGTTTTTCCTGAACCCATAAAGCCGATAAAAACTATATTATTTTTTGTAGCACTCAATTTTATATCCCTCCTCATCTCTATCAAATTTATATCTATATCCATCTTCGATATAGATAACAACTCTATACCGAGATGAACCCTTTTTAAGGATTTTCAACTCCTTAAATATTCCTCTATCTATATTGAAAGTTTGGTTTCGAAATCTTATCTCTCTTTCAAAATCTATCACTATCCTATTTGGACGGACTAGCATATAGTGGCGATACTTCTTATCATTGGTGCTAATTCGAATTTGCTGTTTCTCTATGTCAAAGTCGAACTCAATAAATTTCGGCTTACCAACAGAGACCACAACCCTATTTTTTGTATCTCCTACTATCTGGTCTCTTCTGTCTGTAATTGTGCTATCGCTATTTACTATATTTTTGGTTGAAGTTACCACTATACTATCTGGTTGGAGTTGGGTAGATGCCTTAGTGATATTGGTATCAGATGAATTAGATTCCGGCACATTGGATATTGTGGTAATTTTCTTTTTTATTGTCTTCTTTATTACAATATTTTTAGGACACTTAGGACATTTTGGACACTCTGGACACTTAGGACAAGAGAAGTTATACCCAAATAGCAATCTCTTTTTTCTGTTGAATTGCTTCTCTATCTCTATCTTCTTTTTTCCAATAGAGCCATCTATATTGATATAGGTAACTTCTATACTCTCAATTATTCGACTGCTATCGGGTAAGGTAAAAACCACCTTATCCAATTTCCCAGGAGCTTGAATATAGTTATTGGAAACAGGAATATCCCCCGCCTCTTCTGTCGGTAAAAATGGATTATTCCGAGCGATGAGGTCGATAGCAAACAGAAACAGAAAAAATACTCTACTCATTTGATTCATCACTAATCGCTATTTTGAGATTGAAATACTCCTCTTGGAGCTTCTGATTACTCTCTCTAAGTTGCAATATCTCCCGTTTTAGTTCTCTTTTCTCGTTTTCCAACTTTTTCACAAGAGAATAGGAATTACTCCCAAAGAGGAGGATATACCCATACCAAACCAGAAACCCTATTCCAAAGAGAGTCCAAAAGAGCTGTTTAGCGGTGATGGACTCTAAAAAGAGTTTTTGACTTCTCTTTTGAACCTCTCTATCTATCTGGTTATAGGCATCTTGGAGTTCGTGTATATCCATTTTCTAAAATAGAGTTTTTCCTAAATATTCCCCGTAAAGGATTTCACTTTCTATTTCCAGAAGCCTATTATATTTCGCTGTTCTCTCACCTCTGGCGGTTGAACCTGTCTTTATTTCGCCCGTATTGAGAGCCACCGCAAAATCGGCTATGAAGCTATCTTCACTCTCCCCACTTCTATGGCTCATAATACATCTATATCCATTTCTCTGAGCAAGTCTCACAGTTTGCATCGTTTCGGAAACTGTTCCAATCTGGTTAGGCTTTATCAAAATAGCATTACCGACACCCTCAGCAATACCCTTTGCAAGAATAGATGCATTGGTTACAAATAGGTCATCTCCTACTAGTTGGATTCTATTTCCCAACTTTTCAGTTAGAATTTTCCACCCTTCCCAATCATCTTCACTTAATCCATCTTCAATGGAGACAATTGGATATTTGTCGCATAAATCCACATAGTAATCTACAAGCTCCTCACTCGTTAGAGTTCTATTTTCAGAAGCTAATCGATATTTTCCATCTTCTCCAATAAGCTCACTACTTGCTACATCGAGAGCTAAAACTATATCGGTTCCCGCTTTGTATCCAGCCTTTTCAACAGCTTCTAAGATAATCTGTATTGGCTCTTCGTTTGAAGATAGGTCAGGAGCAAATCCTCCCTCATCTCCAAGAGCGGTCGAAAGCCCCCTAGATTTCAGTAACTTTTTCAAATTCTGATAAATCTCAGAACTTGCTCGAAGGGCTTCGCTAAATGTATCGAAACCTGTCGGCATTATCATATATTCCTGAAAATCTACCGAGTTATCAGCATGAGAACCGCCGTTAATAATATTGAACATTGGAACAGGTAGAACCATTCCATTAGCTCCACCCAAATATCTATATAGAGGCATATTGAGAGATTGGGCAGATGCTCTTGCTACCGCCATAGAGACACCTAGAACAGCATTAGCCCCGAGATTACTATAATTATCTGTTCCGTCTAACTCTTTTAAAGTAGCATCGATAATAGCCTGATTGTATGGAGACATACCTATTAGATGTTGAGCTATTTTGGTATTTACATTCTCACAAGCATCTAATACCCCTTTACCTCCATACCTTTCATCTCCATCTCTAAGCTCCAAAGCTTCCCGCTTTCCAGTTGAGGCTCCACTTGGAACTATCGCCGATGCTATTGTTCCATCGCTTAATGTAACAGTTGCCCGAACTGTTGGATTACCTCGACTATCCAACACCTCATCAGCTACTATATTTTGAATATAAACCATCTATTCTCCCTCTTTTGGATTTTCTTCTTCTTGTAATCTCTCTTTTACAAGTTTTTCTATCTCTTCTGCGATTTTGGGATTATCTTCAAGGAACTTCTTAGCCTTTTCGCGACCTGGTCCAAATTTCTTATCTCTGAAACTAAACCAAGTTCCACTTTTATCAATAATATCGAACTTCACCCCATAGTCTATAAGTTCGCCAGTTCGACTTACCCCTTTTCCAAAGATAATATCAAATTCAGCTTGTCTAAATGGAGGGGCTACCTTATTTTTTACCACCTTCACTCTCGCTCTATTTCCTATCTGTTCGTCTCCCTGTTTGAGACTTGCTATTCTTCTAATATCTAATCGCACAGATGCATAGAATTTCAGAGCATTTCCCCCGGTGGTTGTTTCAGGAGTTCCATAACTTGCAACCCCTATTTTCATTCTGATTTGGTTGATGAATATGACAGTTACATTCATATCATGGAGAACCGATACAAGTCGTCTAAGGGATTTGCTCATCAATCTGGCATGAACTCCTACCTGTTGGTCCTCAATTTCACCTTCTATTTCAACTTTTGGGACGAGTGCAGCGACTGAATCTACCACAATTACATCAAATGCCCCACTCCTTGCCATAGTATCGATAATATCTAATGCCTGTTCTCCATAATCTGGCTGTGAAAGATATAGATTATCTACATCTACCCCCAAATTTTTAGCATAGAAAATATCTAATGCATGTTCTGCATCAATAAAGGCACATCTATATCCTTTCTTTTGAGCTTCTGCTATCGTTTGGAGTGCAAGGGTCGTTTTTCCCGAGCTTTCAGGTCCATATATCTCTATTACTCTACCTTCTGGAATTCCACCTATACCTAGTGCTACATCTAAACTAATTGAACCTGTGCTAATAGAATTTATTCTTTCAATCTCTCTATCACCAAGTCTAATAACTACATTTTTACCAAATTTTTTCTCTATCTCTTTTAAAGCAGTTTGAAGAGCTTTATCTTTTCCACTCTCTTTTTTAGTAGCCATATACACCTCGTCTATTTTTTGCAATTCTACCAAATAGTTATAATTCGTCTCAGAAACAGAACAAGGAGAAAAATGAGCGAAATCCGAAATCAGATACAGCAAGATATTAAAATTGCTATGAAGAGTAAGGACAAATTTACCCGAGATGCTCTCCGATTTCTTTCAAGTGCTATCAAGCAGGTTGAGATAGATGAGAGAAGAGAGCTAACCGATGCTGACATTATCAAAATTATCCAGAAACAGATAAAGCAACGAGAAGATAGCTCAGCCCAATATAAAGAGGCTGGACGAGATGACCTATATGAGAAAGAGAGTAGAGAGATAGAACTATTTAGAAAATATCTACCTAAGCAGTTAGATGATAATGAACTGCACGAAAAAGTTCAGGAGATTATTTCAAGAGTTGGAGCTACCTCCATGAAAGACATGGGAAAAGTTATGGGAGTAGCTACAAAAGAGTTGGCAGGAGTTGCCGATGGAAAGAGAATAAACCAAATTGCAAAATCAATTTTAGGATAAAGGAGTATCAATGGAACAACTATTTATAAACTTTGGAGCTGAAATTATTACCCTCCATATTTTGAGTGCTGTTATTTGGGTTGGCGGTATGATTGCCGTTCGGTTTGCTGTTCATCAAGTTATCCACTCAATCACTCCGGAAAATGTTCGAGTTGAGAAAGCTCTCAATGTGATGAAAAATCTATTTTTCCTAGTCCTCCCTTTTATTTTCATACTTGTAGTTACAGGTATTATTATGATTTACGGATTAGGACATAAGGGGGATATGGGAGTTCATATTAAGGAAGGGCTATGGACTTTGATGTTTCTCAATTTCGCTGTTATGTTTTTCAGAAGAAAGAAGGCGGAACAACTTAGCAAAGAGAATTTAGAAGAGGCTAAAAAGCAGATGATGATAATTTCCAAATTTATGCTACCTGCTAATATCATCTTTGGAATTACAGCTATCTACATGGGTGGAGTTTTACGAGGCTTCTAAGTTTTGAAAAGATTTCGCGATGAGGTTGAAAAACTCCCCTTTCAGATAGGCGAAAAGTTCTATCAAGATATAGAGAAATATATAGAAATCCTCACTAAATGGAATAGAGTTCATAACCTTACCCGAATGGAGAGAGATGAGATATACAGCTCAATCATCGACTCAATCTATCCGTTCCAATTTTTGAGCTTCTCCTCTCTCCTCGATATTGGGAGCGGTGCCGGATTTCCCGCTATCCCAATCGCCCTCCTGTTTAGAGATAGACAAGTGGTATTGGTTGAGCCAATCAAGAAAAAGAGTAGTTTTCTCCACTATCTCAAATCTGCCCTACAACTTTCAAATATCTCTATCTTTTCTAAACGGATAGAGGATATTACTCTATCCCAAACCCCCGACCTCATCACTTCAAGAGCAGTTTCAGATGTTCCAACTCTTTTGGACATTACCAAACATCTACACGGGTCTAAGTTTCTATTTTACAAAGGTTCTAAGTTGGAGCAGGAGATAGAGGGGTTACAGTTATCACAATCCCAATATAGGATATTTGAGAGAGAATATAGAAAATATCTACTGATTGAGATATAGGATAAGTAATGAAATTTTTAGTATTATTACTAATCATAACATTTATATATCTTCTCTTTTTTAAAAAGAGAGAGAAGAGAAATAGCGAAAAGTTAGATAGAGATATAGAAGAACTCTATCCCTGCTCAAAGTGTGAAACTCTTGTATCTAAACAAGATGCTATTGTATGTGGTAATAAAATATATTGTTCTAAGGAGTGTGCTAAATCATGTTAGTTTTTGGACATAAACACTTAGAAGCTCCAAAATTCCACCAAGTTCTATCGATAGAAGAGGTGAAAAATACTTCCCCAAACTCCATTATCTACCTTACCAATTTGGAGCGAGATATAGAGATAGTGAAATTTGCTATTGGAAATAATGTAGATGTGGCTCTATATGTGAAATCTATACGAGAGGCTATATTGGCTGAAAATCTTGGGGTGAAATATATAGTATCCACTGCCGAACTCAGTTCAGAAATTCAGAAATTGGTAGATGATTATCTCTTTGACTCAAAACATTTAGTAATTATTTACGATGAGGTTGAGATTGAAGAGATGGCAAAACTTGGAATAGATGGAGTTGTATTTTCAGATTTCCTATTGTAGAAGTTTTTGAGCTTTTGCTATATCTTGCTGAATAGCAATTTTCAAACTCTCCAAATCTGGAAATTTCCTATTTTCACGAATAAAATCCAAAAATTG
>DTUW01000081.1 GCA_012963895.1 Campylobacterales bacterium
ATAGACTTTTAGAAGAGGCTCATGAAGATGAACAAGAGAAGTTGGCAGAACGGAAGGAACAGATGAAAGCCGATAGAGTGGCTCGGGAGAAAGAGAGACGAGCAAAAGAGAAAGCTCAACAAGCAGAAGAACAGGAGAATGAAAATAGCGAAAATAGTAGCGAGGAATAGAGTCTCTGATTGATAGAAGCTCCTTATCCCTCCTTAAAGAGAGTATCGATATAGTCGATGTAGTTTCGCACTATATCGATATTCGCAAATCTGGCAAAAGTTTCAAAGCCAGATGTCCCTTCCACAATGAGAAAACCCCCTCTTTTTTCGTTTCACCTCATCACCAATCTTATCACTGCTTTGGTTGTGGAGCTCACGGCGATGTAATAGAGTTTGTCAAAAATATTGAAAATCTACCATTTATAGATGCAGTTAAGACCCTCGCCGATAGATATGGAATTGAATTACAATTCACAAAAGAGGAGGAGACTTCACAACTTGGGGATAAATTTGCTATTTTGGAAAAGGTTAATAGCTGGTTTATCTCCAACCTCAAAGGTTCAGATGTAGCCCTCCAATATTTGAAGAGTCGTGGGGTCTCTGATTTATCTATTGAAAAATTTCAATTGGGGTATCTTGCATCATCGCAGGAGCTTTTAGATTTTCTCAAATCTCAATATATCAAGTTCCAAGATGGAGCTGAGCTAGGACTTTTATCTATTAGTGAAGATGGAAAGAGATATTTTTCATCTCTCTACAACAGAATCATATTTCCTATTTTCAACTCAACTGGACGAGTTGTAGCCTTTGGAGGTCGAACTCTTGGAAACCACCCAGCTAAATATATCAACTCCCCCAATACCCCCTTTTTTCACAAATCAAAGATATTCTATGGTCAAAACTTTGCCAATAGCTCCATCTACAAATCTGGAATAGTCCATATCGTAGAGGGCTATTTAGATGTGGTAATGCTTCACCAGATTGGGATTGAGAATGTGATAGCTCCTCTTGGAACGGCATTAACTCAGGAACAGGGCTATATCTTGAAAAAGTATAAAGCTAAGGTAAATTTAGCATTTGATGGAGATAGTGCCGGAATCAATGCTATTAAACGAGCCTTAGATATTCTCCTCCCTCTTGAAATAGAGACCAGAGTAACTCTATTTGAGAATGGAAAAGACCCAGCCCAACTGGTTCAAGAGGGGGCAACCTTCGAAGAGGTTCAAAAACTTCTGGATAGTTCCCAAGACGGGGTAAAGTTCTATATCGACCAAAATATATCAGGGTTCAATTTGAGTAATCCATATGAGAAGTCGAGAGCTATTGCTAAGGCTAACGAGGTGATTTCCAAATTACCATTTAGATATAGGGAGGAGTATTCTAAGTATATTGATAGATTGCTTTCTGTTGGTAGAGTTGAAATTCTCTACAATAGACGGATTAGGGATAAAGAAGCTATATCTAATAGGGAGTTCTTCGGATATTCAGAGGTTGCCCTCCTGCGGTCTGCAATTGAAAATCCCCAATTTATAGATATTCTCCGCTCTAATATAGATTTGAATGATTTCAATTTCTACCGAGAACATCTCAAAGATATTTTAGATGGAAATTTGGAGAGTGAAAATATTAGGTGGTTGCTCCATTTCGATATAGAGCTTCTCTCTTCAAAAGAGGAGTTTGAGATAGAGATAGTAAATCTGCTGATTCGAAAATTTACCAACCTGAAAAAGGATATATCACAAAATAGCGGTATGGACTTTCAAAAAAAGGTCTTGGAGTTGCGAAAAATTCAGAATGAAATCAATAGATTGAATAAGAGAAAAAGGAGACTAATTGAACAAATCCCTATTTAGAATCTTCTTACAATATTTCATCTCTATCCTCATTATCAACCTTTTCATTTTCTATCTTCTCGATTTCGATATAGTGGAAAATATAGAGAAGATGGCAAATGAGGAAATTCTATATATTGTAGAGAACCGTTTCCTATTTCTCACTATCTCAATATCTGTTTTTCACTTACTACTAATGCGAAAGTTTGCTTTGGATATTCAGGAAGAGATTTCTAAGATTGATAGATACCTTGATGAGATATTGAAAAAAAAGAGTAAGCCCAAAATATTACAACTCTCCTACTCTTCTGAGTTTAGAGAGATTGGAAAAAAGTTGAGTAGAGTATTTCAAGAGATATACAAAATCTCCAAAAAGAGACGGAAAACCAATAGCAGACTGAAACTCACTACTATCCAACAGGAGCAACTATTAAGAGCGATTAGCCACGAACTGAAAAATCCTATTGCTGTCATTTTGGGATATAGCCAACTTTTGGAGAGTGATATATCAGATGATAGACAACTTAGGTATATCCAAAAAATTATCTCAAATACCAAAAGAATGGATAGACTTCTCAACCGCCTCAGATTGGCAGTCCAACTTGAAAATAGAAAATTTAGATTGGAATATAGTTCGTTTGATATAGCTGATGTTATTTATAAAGTGGTTGATGAGGTGACAGGTTACATGCCAAATAGAAAGATAAATCTGGATATTTCGCCCTACCAAGTATATGGAGATAGAACTCTAATAGAGCTTGTAGCTATCAACCTCATCGAGAATGGATTGAAATATTCCAAAAGTGATATTTTGGTTATTCTAAAAGAGGATTACCTAAGGGTTGTCGATTTTGGGATAGGGATTGAGCAATCCAAAATTCCATCGATAACTAAGAAATTTTACAGAGTAGATAGAAAGAGCCACAAAGACTCTATGGGGTTGGGATTGGCTATTGTAAATTACATCTTGAAACTCCACAAGTTGGAACTGGAAATAGAGTCGGAATTGGGCAAGGGTTCTACATTTTCCATAAAACTTCTACCGATAAAATACAACAAACTACCAAAGGAGATAGAAACTATATCTTCTGTTTCCTCTTAGCATACTGTTGCATATCTTCAATAGTATCCAACTCGTCCATTATCTCCTCACCGAGAAGGGTCTCGATGACATCTTCAAGAGTAACAACTCCGGAGGTTTGAGAATAGCCATCTTTGACTATAAATAGATGCTCTTTTCTCTGAATGAAGAGGTCGAGGGTCTTAGAGAGGTTGATATTTTCATTGATTTCATATACAGGCTTAGCAATATCAGAAAGTTTTTTACTCTCATTATCTTCGCTGGTCTCTTCAAAGATAGTTTGGGAGAATACGATACCTTCAATATAGTCCTTAGTCTTAGAATAGATAGGTATTCGTGAAAAATGCTTTAACCCTTTGAGGTTCTCTTCATTTTCTAGAACTTCTTTTATAGTTAAATCTTTTTCAAGAGCAAATACAACCTTTCGAGGGGTTAGAACATCTTTTACTTTTATATTTCTAAGTCGTAGAATATTTTTAATAATCTCTGCCTCTTTTTCGGAAATCACCCCAACATCTACCCCATTGGATACAACCGTCAAAATCTCATCTCTCGACACCTCATCTCGCAACTTATCTTTTGAAATAAGCCGAGTCAATTTAGTAGCTAAGAAGTTGAGAGGATAGGTAATGATGATGAGGATTCGGATAATGTAGGAACTTGGAATAGCGAGAACTTTCCAATATCTAGCCCCTAAGGTCTTAGGAACAATTTCAGAGACATAGAGGATTAGCAGAGTAAGCCCCATAGAGAAAAACATAATATACTCTTCTCCAAAGATATTGAGAGCTTCTGCTCCAACTCCTGCTGCTCCAAAGGTATTTGCGATAGTATTTAGGGTAAGAATAGAACCAATAGAGGTCTCCATATTGGTCTTTATCTTTTTGAGGTTTTTACCTCCCCGAACTCCATTTTTTACAAGAGTATCAATATATGAAAAAGTTGTCGAAAGTAGCACAGCTTCCAAAATCGAGCAGACAAACGACACACCTACGGCTAAAAATAGATATATCAATAGAGTTGTCATTTTTCAAATTCCTTTAAAAAAGATAGATTTTTTCAATCATCTCTTGATATTCGCTTTCCAAACTGCTATCCAAAGTAATTCCTCCTCCGCTTTTGTATATCAATTTATCTCCCTCTTTTTCTAAGAATCTAATCATTACTCCACTATCAAATTTACCATTTTGAAACACTCCAAAAATACCTGTAAAGAAGTTACGAGAATACCCCTCTATCTGGTGAATAAGTTCAAGAGTTCTCTTTTTTGGAGTTCCTGTAACACTACCAGCGGGTAGTATCTTCTCCAAAATATCCCCTATTCGACTTTGCCACCCTTCTTCCAAATCTCCAACTATCTTAGAACTCATTTGGAAAAGTTCTCTATTACCGCTCCTAATCTTCTCAATATGTTTGAACTTCTCAACTCTCACATTCCGAGCCACCATGTTCAAATCGTTTCTAAGCAAATCGACGACCATTACATGCTCAGCATTCTCTTTGGGATTGCTATATAGCAATTCTCTACCATTGGGTATAGATACTGAAATAGTTCCTTTCATTGGAAAAGTGGCTATTTGGTTTCCCTCGATTTTGATAAAAGTTTCAGGAGAGTAGCAGAGAAACCTATCAGGAACTAATATTTTGTATTTTGCATCTGCATAGTGGTATATCTCTTCAAGTGTGGCAGTAGTCTCTATCTCTGTTGGTTGGGTAAGGTTGAGCAGATAGGTATATCCATCTTTGATAGCTTCTATCACTTTATAGAACTTCTCGCTATATACCTTTTTGGAAACTACTTTTTTTGTAAATTGAATATCCTTTTCCCTTTTTGGAATCTCTTTTTTTCCAATCTGAAACCGGATACCCTTTTTCTCAACCTCATCGAGAGGGATAGTAATCACTTCACTTTTGTCATAAGAGACAACTATTAGAAATGGGATATTTTCAGCCCCAAGCCTGTTAGCTTCCGAGAAACTCATACTATTGGATAAATTTAGGAATATAGTTGAACATTTTTTCAGTGAAATCGATGGTGAGATTTAACATCCAAGGCATAGTAAGAATAGTAACAATAATTACCCCAATTATCTTAGGAATAAAAGAGAGGGTCATCTCATTGATTTGAGTTGTAGCTTGAAAAATGGAGACTGCCAATCCCAAAAACATACCAGTTAATAGAGTTGGTAGAGCCAAATATAGAGCCAATTTGAAAGTTTGGATACCCAACTTTATGAGTTCATTCTCCATCATCTCTAATAGTGTCCTCGTTGCAAATAGGGTTACTCCTAAATGTAGATTATCCATAATAGTATCAAAAATATTAGTAGTAACTATTTGGATTTATCTCTATCCCTATTCTTTTAGCTACTTTCTTAGGTAGTGTATGTAGTAGTTGCTCAATTTCTCTGATACCGCTTGAAATATTTTTCACTCTTACAATTGCATGAAAACGGTATCTACCTTGTAGTTTGTATATAGGAGCTTGACCATATAGAAATAGTTGTAAATGGGAATCTCCAATATGTTCAACCACACTATCCAATATCTCCTGCCCCTTCTCTCGGTTCTTCTCTTCTATCAAAATTCGGATAAAGTTTATAAAAGGGGGAAACATACCTTTCCTAATTTCCAATTCATTTTTTATAAATTTTTCGTAGTTGCTGATATATTTCTGATAGAAATGGAGATATTTTGTTCCAATAATGATTTCACTATCTTTCTCTCTACCACTTCTACCAGCTATCTGGATTGCGAGAGAGAGAGCTTTCTCCTGTGATTGAAAGTCGGTGAGGTTGATAATGAAATCCAATCCTAATATTACTGCTAGGGTGATATTTTTGTAGTCGTGTCCTTTTGCGAGCATCTGAGTGCCTACAAGAATATCTATTTTCCCGCTGTTGAAATCGCTTAGGATAGTCTCTAAACTCCCTTTTCTCTTCACTTTCTCGCTATCAAAATTGGTGATATTTGTTTCTGGAAATCTCTTTTTTAGCTGTTTCACAATTTCAACTGTTCCAGCTCGACTTACTCCGATTTCATCAGAGGAACAACTATCGCAACTATTAGGTATATCTCTTTTGTATCCGCAAGTATTGCACTTCAATATCCCATCTTCACCAAATAGAGTAAGTTTTATAGAGCAGTTGGGACACTCATATTGATAACCACATTGGCGACAATTTACATATTTGAAGTTTCCTAAATTTGGAATAAATAGTATTACCTGTTCCCTCTTTTCTAATTTTTCCCCTATCTTTTCCAATATAGTTTGGGATAGTTCTATATCTATCTCTTCAAAGAGATACTTTTTTCTACCTTTGAAATAGCTATCTTTCAATCTCACAACTGGAAATTTGTAATAGCTACTGACCGATGGGGTGGCACTTCCGAGCAGAACAGGAATATCCAATCTTGAACCAAGATATATCGCCATATCTCTACCGTTGAAATGGATATATCCAGTTTCTCTAAGAGCATAGCTATCCGAATGTTCTTCATCTACAATAATTAGAGACAAAAAGGGTAAGGGGAGAAATAGAGCCGATATAGTTCCTACTACAATTCTAATATTCCCATTGTGTATCTTGTCCAAAATCTCTTTTCTCTCTTTTGGACTTTTCTTAGAGTGCCAACTAGCCACTATATCACCAAATATATCGGTAACTCTGTTTGTAATTTGGGGGACTAGATTTATTTCAGGAACCAATACTATCGCACTCCCTCCCTGTTGGAGAATGTCGCTAATATATCTTTTGTATATATATGTCTTTCCACTCCCCGTATCTCCAAAGAGCAGAGAGACCCTATTTTTTCGAATTTCTCGATATGCTCTCTCCTGTTCGGTAGAGAGAGGAATATTTACATATCTATAAGGTCGCAGATTGGGCAACTCAATGCGATGAGGTTGAAAAAATTTCAGTAGAGTTGAAAAGGGGGTAAAATAGAAACTTTTCATAAATACCAAAGTTTCAATATATGGTTTAGGTAGGTGGAGTTGGAAAACTTTGGAGATTTTTCGAATTTTGGACAGAGGGATAGAGATTTCAGAAGGGGAAACTATTCTATATACAACTCCCCTTACCACTCCACCCCTTAGAGGAATTTCAACAAAATGGAAATATCTAAGTTTTTCAGGATAGGAGTAGGTAAGGGGTTGGGTGTTGGAGAATGGAATTACTTCATAGTAGAAGATATTGCACCTCCAAACCCAAAAATAGCACTATTCTATCTCTTCGGCTACTGGAACATCGTAGAGAATATCATCAAATGGGTGGCGATACATAGGCATAGCGAGTCGTTTTTCAT
>DTUW01000082.1 GCA_012963895.1 Campylobacterales bacterium
TAGATATTTGGAAATCTCAACGAGTTCCCAATATTTCAGGGTGTAACTTTTCATAGAATAGAGGCTATTATTTTATAACAACTACCATTGAAAGGCTCTCCAAGGCTAATAGTTAGACATTTGTCAGATAGAGTCTCTTCTATCATATATTCAAATTTTGGGTCTGTAATAGGTAGGTCGTATAGAGTGGAATTGTAGATAAATCTACCCCGTCTCTGCGGTTCTTTTCCAATATCACTCCTATCCCTCCAATATAGTTGGATATTCTTGACAGGAACTATATAGAGAGATTGAGGTATAGAGACTAACTCATCTTGGATATATTGGTAAAAAACACTATGACCTATACCCCATAGGTCATGTGGTGCATCTAAATATGGTGAGATTTGGGATATATCAGCCTCTCCAACTATATTCCAACTTTTTAGAACATGGTTATCTGGTTGATGTTTTAGAGGGGCAGGTTCCAATTCCATATCTACAATAGAGAGAGGAGGAATATTGATATTGTGTAGCTCTTTACCTGAACTATCTCCAACTACTCTAATCCACTCTTTGGTTTCAATATCTTTACCGGCGAGACATTTACCCTGATGTTTGATAGAGTTGGCTAAAACTAATATTCTCTTTTTCATTTTAGAGATGTCCTATTTCAATATTTGGAAAATGGTTAGCGAGGTATTCAGCCAATAGCCGTCGATGACATCTATCGGCGGTAGGTTCAGAACACAAAAGAACACTATTATCAAACTCTTCAATAGAAATTTTATCCAATATCTTTCTCTTTTGTAGGATTTCTATATATCGCTTTTCATACTCATTCCAATCTATCTTTTTATCTCTATACCCTTTTAGTAGCTCTTTCGTTGGGGCAAATTGGGGAGAGTATTGATATTCGATATTGTGAAGTTTGAGACAATAGGGAAGGTGTTTGGAACTGGCAAAACCTGCAAGTTGTGAGCTGTTATTCAATCGAACATCTATCAGCTTAGAAACTCCATTTTTGACTAAGAGAGTGAAAAACTCTTCTGCACTCTTTTGAGTAAAACCGATAGTAAATATCTTTATCACACCTCATCTCCTTGATTGGTAAATGCATTGTAACCTATATCCCTATTTTGAAGATAGTAAGCCTTGTCAAGCTGTTCCGCTCTTGTAATATTGGGTTCAAATAGGTTAGGTTGGGGTAGCTGTTTTCTATACCTCTCCAATAGTCTATCTTCCAAATCTTTTTGGGAAATGGTTTTATCTGGATAGATATGTAAAATTTCCATTCCGTTCTTACTTAGGAAACTGGAAATTAGCCCAAATCGATGACAATCGAGAGCCTCCTTTTCAGAACACATGAGAGCAATTCTATACCCCTTCTCAATTCCCTTTTCAAGTCGAGATATACCATCTTGAAAAAGTCTGGTCTCTTGAACTTTTCTAAAATTTACTTGACCATTTTCAAATAGAACCCCTTTATCCTGGTGTCTTGCACCGAGAGAGTCGCCCATAGGGATATAGTATATATTCTCCTCTTTTAGAAAATGGCGGAGTAGTTCTCTATTGAATTGGGGAGCAAACTTGCTATATGGAGTAGTTCTAACATCTACAATCGTATCAATTTGGTTTTTTCTTAGTAGAGATAGAAAATCTTCTATATTGTGGGTGGAGTGTCCGATAGTCCAAATAGTTCTCATCTTGAACCCCCAGAAAGGGGGAAGGAGATAAGGTCGATATTATCCGTTTCGCTGTTTGATAATTTCGTCAGCTATATTTTTTGGAACCTCT
>DTUW01000083.1 GCA_012963895.1 Campylobacterales bacterium
CCCGGAACCACATCTTCAAGGGTGGCATCAACATTCAGAATCACCTTATTATCATTCGAAATACGAGGCTTGATTTTCAGAGTCAATCCTATATCTTCACGAGTATAGGAATTTTGGGTAATGGCGGTAGTTGATGCTCCTGTTGATGAGGTTGTGAGAATCGATTCAGTCTGTCCAACATAAATAGAACTCTCTTGGTTATTCAAACACAAAATAGAGGGTTCAGATAGGGTATTGGAAACTCCATTAGAATCTAGAAAACTAAGGGTTACCCCAAGCCCAAAACCTGAGGAGATATTATCGGGAATAGATGCGGGGATACCAGCAGGGGGTAGATATGTTCCTCCGTTGAGAGTAGAAGAGAGAGAATAGAGTCCAGCCTCTGTAACATCAAACCCGGCGATACCATATTTCAATCCAAGATTTTTCGCCTTATTTTTGCTAATTTCTATAATACGAGCTTTGACATATACCTGCTGTCTCTCTGTGTCAAGTTTCTTGATTAGTTCCAAATATTGAGGATACTCCTCCTCTGAGGAGATTAGGACAAGTGAATTTAGCTCTTTATCGAAAGTGATACTAGCCCGAGGTTCATTTTTCTCATATCTCTTTTTTGAAATGACTTGGCTTACAACCTTTACAACATCTTCTGCATTGGCATTATTCAACTTTATGAAATATACTTGCTGTTTAGTTACCTTATCAGGAACATCTATTTTTTTGATAAATTCCAATAGCTTATCTATCTGAGGCTGTTCAGCTACTATTGTCAAAATATTGGTCTTATCATTTTTGAAAAGTAGTATCTTTTCACTATCTATTTTAGGGTCAAAGAGAGAATCGGCTATCCCCTTGATTTGAGAGAATGCATCTCCAACTCTAATATTTTTGAACTCTACAAACTCTATTTTTCTATTTGGTCTTTTATCCAACCTCTTTATCAGTTGCTTAGCGGTCTGTATATTTTCTGGTAAGTCGGTAACTATTAGGGAATTAGTCTCCTGCGAAATTAGCAATCTACCCGAACGACTTAGGTAGTTCTTCACTATTGAGGACAACTTAGTTACATCTACATTATGGATAGGTAATATAGCGGTATGAACCATCTCCTCTCTGGAATAGTTGGCTATCTTTGGAGCTTTCTTGTGTGCATCTGAAATCCGGCTAACAATATAGTAGCCTTTGTGGCTATCTATAATAGTAAATCCCTTATCCTTCAAAATCATCTGTAAAAGGTGAAAAATATTCTTTTTTGGGATAGGCTTCTTTGAGATATAGGTTATCTTACCTCTAACATGGAGGGGGACTAAAATATTTTTATTATCTATCTTTGCTACCATTTTGATGAACTCGGCAATTTCCATGTCGTTGATATTCAACTGAACAGAATCACTTTTGCCAAATAGTGCAAAGTTGAACATAGTAATTAGTAGTAATAATCTAATGAACTTCATAATCTATTTCCTTCTCTTCTCCATTTCTTAAAATTGTTAAGCTGAGTTGTCTAATTCGACGGATATTTTTGTAATATTTCTGAACTTGGGCATAGCTCCTAATCTTCTCTCCATTGATTGCAATAATAATATCTCCTTTTCTAAGTCCCAACTTTTCGAACTTGGAACCGTGTTTAAGATATACAACCCGAAATCCTCGCAACCTTCTATTTTCCCTATAATCTATTAGTCTGATATTTTTCCATATCTCATCAATATTTTTCAGATAGAAATCTATATCAGATTTTCTAATCTTTGCTGATGTAATCTCATTTGTCTCAGGGTCTATTGAAGCCTCTATTTTAACCTGCTCTTCTCTCTTCTCATTCTCCAATATCTTATCGGCTAAATCTTTCTCCTCTTTTCTATTTCTCTTACTCTTTCTCTTTTTCTCCTCCAACTTCAAACTATACAATTTCCCTTTTCTTCTAAATATCGCTTCATCTTCTTTCAAATCTACAAGTTCATACCCTTTGTATATATAGTCCAATGGAACTATTTCCATCTCTTTGCCGTCGGCAATAATTGCAAACATATCACTATCACCTATATAGGTAGCTTGAAGTTTCCACTTCTTTAAGTCATACACCTTCTCTTTTGGTTTCTCTACTTTCGGTTTAGGTTTCTCTTTTTTCTTACTATCTACGAAAAGGTTTCCTAATCTGTATATATGAAACTCGTGAAATGGAGGTTCTATGGCTCTATCTACCCCATAAGATGGAGTTAGGAAATTTATTCCAGCCGACACCAAAATCGCAAAAGATGAGCCATAAACTAAGCTATTGAGATGACTATTAGAATTTGCCATTATATATATAGCCTCCATCTTTATACTCTTTGAAATATCTCATTACTGCTCTCATCTTTTTAACCTTTTCCGATGGATATAGGAGAATATCTATCGTCCTTTTAGAAATATCGATTCGCCCTTTGAAATTTCCTATTGAACCGTTTCCGTCTAGTAGTAATTTTGTTGGTTTTACAATAGAGTTGGTAACGATGAGGTTGTCAAGGTAAATATCTCCAAATTGGGGGAAGTCTTTTCCAACTTGCAAATTTTCTATATCAATTCGGTTGAAAAATAGAAAAGGGTAGATATTGATATTCTCAAAGATTGCAACACTCATATCAGAGGCTACTATTTCACCGTTACGAATATTGAGAGATATATATCTATCTGATACCTCTTCTCCATCAACTACTATATTTCTCTCTTTGAGAACCTCTTCCAATTTGAACCATAACCCCTCTTTTGGTAGAGCCACTATTAGAACTATATAGAAGGAGAGTAGAAATAGAAAGGTATTCTGGAATATCTTTTTTATCATTTCTCTATCTCTAATCTAAATTTTAGGGTGGTATCGTCTATCTTAGTTACCTCAAATTTTGCAATCTTAGTAGTGGATTGGAGAACCTTTTTCGATAGTTGTTCAAATTTCCTCTTATCCAACTTCTCGAATTGATATATCACCCTATTTCCGCGAGTTCGTATCTTTGGAGCTGGTCGAAACTTTTTCAAATATCTTGCAATCCTCTTCTCACTCTTTTTATTACTCCACCTATTTCTAAGGTCATTTAGGATAATTCCGTTCTCTTCTACCTCTCTAATTGTCTCTCTGGACTGCTCCACCTCATCTCTAAATTTACTTTGGTAGTGGAAAAGCACTCCAATAGTTACCAATAGTAGTCCTGTAAATAAAATAAAACCTCTATCCATTACCTATTTAAAACTCACTTCTAATATATTCTCTTCTAAATTTAGGTCTGCCTCTTTACTAAATTTTTGGATAATTGATTTCACTCTATTTCCCTGTTTGATATTTTTCAATCTTAATCGAAATTCTATCCCTTTCTTAGAGATAGAGAGATATTCAATCTTCCCATATCTATATAGCTTCTCTCGTTGTAACCAGAATAGAATTTCTCGAATTCTAGACTGCTCTTTTTCGATAGCTTCATATCTCTCTCTAATACTCTTGATTTGAAAAGAGGTAGAGGGGAGAGAGTAGGCATCTCTCAACCTTTCTATCTCACTTTGTAGATGGTTGCTATCAGAAGAGAGACGATATATATCCAATCCAAGATAGGTAATCAGAGAAATTGGAATTAGAGAGGCGATAAATAGCGATTTACTGCTATGAGTAGCTATCTTGAAATTTAGCCTATATTTCGACCTCGAACTATTTTGGAGATACTCAACTACTCTATTTTTACTATCTCCATGTGAAAACTTAGGCAGTTCGGAAACAATACCATCGACTAATACAATCTCGAAATATCTATTTATGGATAGATTACTCTCTATATTTGCCAATTCACTCTGGGCGGTATAGATATTTTTGATATATTTAGTCTCTATCCCCCCACTATTCAACTTCTCCAAAATCTCTTTTGGGTTGTAAGCAATAAATAGGTATCTATTTTCTTCCAATTTTTGGGCGATAAATCGATATTCTCCTATATCTCCAAACTGCCCCTCAAAGATGGAAGGGGCAAACTTTATAGCCTCCTTCTCTTTGGATACTCCTAACTCCTCTACTTTCACCCAATAGAGTTTAGGAGAGAGGACAATATCCACTTTTTCCCTAACTTCTGGAATATCATCTCTGATATTTTCTGAAAAATAGATAGTTTTTCTTTTCTTTTTCATCGCTATTCCAATTCTATACTAGTAATCTTTTTACTCTTCAAGTCGTAAATCAGCCGAAATTTCTCGCTAACTGCATTGGTTGAGTAGCTAACCACACCTTCAATCAGATAGGAACTATTACCATCGTAGGGCTTGATATGATATATCTCTTTTTCAGTCTCGTTTTCACTGCTCTCTATCATGTCGCAAGTGATATAGTCCGATATAGTTCCCTCTTCACTATCTACATCTGAAAAAGTCTCGTCTATTGCAAGCTCCAATCCGTTTGCTAAATTTCTACTCATGAAATTACAATCAATTATCGTCTCCTTATCGCTACTGCTAAAACTGAAAAACTCTTCCCAAGGGACTTTCATCACCTCTCTATCATCTACCCTGTTTTGGTATGCTCTCACTATCTCCCGAAACTGGTCTATATCCACAATCTTTCCATTGATGAAATTGTATCTATTGAGTCGTATCTCTGTCCCTACATCTCTCTCCACTATATCGCTGTCCAAAGTGTCTAAGATGTAATTTAGCAGTAGCTCTCCATCTTTTATCTGATACTGGTTAAAAATGTAATTGAAGAGGGGGAAATATTTTGGTTTCAATTCCATTACCTCCCCATCTGAAACATTTCTATCAATAATAGAGTTGATATTGATAGCCCTTTGAAGAGAATTTAGCTCCATCGATAAAAGAAATCTGCCATCTTCATCAGCAATAGGAGGGTATGCTCCTAAGAATGCTGAAAGAGTATCGGAATCCTTGATATGTTTTGTGATAATTCTTAGGATATTTTCAACATCTGAAATTACAACCCGGGTTTGGTTTATTCTCTCTACTTTTGAGATATGGCGAAATCCTCTATCAATTAGTGAAAACGAATTCATTACAATTAGAGATATTAGAGATAGTATTCCTATTGTAATAAATAGGGCTATGCCTTTTTTCAACCTTTTTCCTTGCTATTCAAAAATCACAAAAATAGGATTATATACAATATGCCACTATCTAAACTAAATCGCGAACAATACCTATCAGCTACTGCCGATTTTGGACACAACCTAATTATTGCATCGGCAGGAACGGGTAAGACCTCCACCATAGTTGGACGGATTGCCCACCTCATCGGCAATTTGCAAGTTGCACCAGAAGAGATATTACTACTAACATTTACCAATAAGGCATCTCAGGAGATGATAGAGAGGGTAGCTAATATCTTCTCAAAAGAGATAGCCAATAGGATAGAGGCGGGAACTTTCCACTCTGTAAGTTATCGATATTTGAAAAAGGTCAATCCGTCTCTAATTTTGAAACCGGAAAGCGATATTAGAACTCTATTTAGAAGTATCTACGAAAAGAGAGATTTTCAATCCACATTTTCAGAGGAGACCCCTCCCTACTCTTCTAAGTATCTTTATGAACTATATAGCTTCTACCAAAATGTAGAGTTAGAGAAATATTTTGGAGATTGGATAGATGAAAATAGACCTGACCACTCTATCTATGCTGATATTTATCAGGACATAGTAGATGAGTTTGAGGAGGAGAAGAGAGAATTAGGATATATGAATTTCAATGATTTACTTATTTTGATGAGGTGGTATTTAGAGAGAGATTCAAACCCTCCAAAATATAGAGAGATATTGGTAGATGAGTATCAAGATACCAACCTACTTCAAGAATCTCTAATTGAGAAGTTGCAACCAGACTCCCTATTTTGTGTAGGAGACTACGACCAAAGCATATATGCCTTCAATGGTGCGAATATTGAGATAATAGGTAATTTCACTAAGAAATATCGCAATGCAAAGGTTTTCACTCTAACCAAAAATTACCGCTCGACTGCTCCTATTCTAAATTTAGCAAATAGGGTAATTGAGAAGAATGAGAGACTATACCCAAAAGAGTTGGAAGTAACCAAGAGAGAACCTAATTACCCCCCAAAACTTCTCAAATATTCGGAACTTTTCGAACAGTATCGAGGTATTGCTGAAATGGTGCAGAAGTCCAAAACTCCTAAGAAAGAGATAGCTATCCTATTTAGAAACAATAGCTCAGCCGATGGAATAGAGGCGACACTAAGAGAGTTGGGAATTCCATCTAAGAGAAGAGGGGGGCGGGGCTTTTTTGAAATGAAAGAGGTAAAAGCTCTATTGGATATTTACACCCTACTACTCAATCCGAAAGATATGATGGCATTTATTCACATTTTCGAATATCCAAAGGGCTTAGGAGCATCTATTGCAAAAGAGCTGTTTCAAGGGTTAAAACTCTTAGGAGATGGTTCTATATATAGAGGTCTAATATCTCCAAATCCAAAGATTTCGAATCCATTTAAACCAAATAGAAGCAGTTCCCAATTACTTCTATCTAACTATTTTGTAGAGTTGGGGAGTATCTCCAAATTTGCAGATTTGAATTTTCCCGATAGTTTCCTATCCAATCCAATTCTAAAACATCCGCGATTGAATAGAGATGGGGCAATGTTGCTATTTGAATTGAAAAAACTATTTAGCAACTTTCGCAAGGTGAAATATCCAGTAAATGCGGTAGAGACCATAGCAAATGGATATATATACAGATACATCATAAATATATTAGTTCGTCAAAGAGCAAAGTTGAAAAATGGAAATTACAGCAAAGAGAAGGAGAAGGAGGCGATTGAGGCTATTTGGACAAGGGCGAAACTTTTGAAAAATATCTCAAAGAAATACCAAGAACATAGACACTTTTTAAATGCAATGGTTCTAGGTTCAAAGGAGCTAACACAGGGCGACGGAGTAAATTTGCTAACTGTTCATGCTAGTAAAGGTCTCGAATTCCGAGAGGTCTATATAGTCGATTTGATGGAGGGGCGATTTCCAAATAAGAAGTTGGCAACCCAAGTTGGAGGGATAGAGGAGGAGAGAAGGCTATTTTATGTGGCTGTAACTCGTGCCAAGGAGAGGCTATATCTCTCATATGCTGAAAGTGATAACAATAGAACCAATTCTAAAAGAGAGATTCGAACTTTTCAACCTTCAAGATTTTTGA